>JALVDO010000044.1 GCA_027008975.1 Saprospiraceae bacterium
AGATATTGGCGGGAAAGTCATGGAGAAAGCCGGCAGTCTCTGGGATAAGGCCAAAGAGCTGGGTGGCGAACTAACCGAAAAGGCAGAAAACCTTTATGACAAGGCGCAGGAGGCTGCCCGTAAGGAGACGTTGGACAATGCCATCGACAAAGCCAAGGACCTTGGAGGAAAAGTAGCAAACAAAGTAGAAGATGGTGTAGATGCGATAACGGAAAGGGCTGATAAGCTAAAAGAAAGTCTTCTGGAAAAGGAGGATTCCTTTTTCGAACGGGCTAAACGGTATGCAGATGGGGAATATCATGAAGAGGGTAAGCTGACGATGAAAGAAAAGGCGGCTTCAGAAAAATCGACAAAGAAGGATGGAAAGGTAAAGGGTTTTGAAGATTTGGATGGAGATGGAGATGAGTTGATTGATGATGCCATTGTAGAATAGGAAAAGGATTTTCGGGCATTTAGCGCCCAAAAATCCATGTGTGTTTGTTCCCTTTTGGGTTAATCGAAGGTGCATTTAGTTTACTAAGGACGTTTTCTCTGTGGAGAATGGTGGTCCTGCGTTAAATCTTTGGGTTGAGTGCTTGAACGCTGTGTTCATGGAATTATGCACCCTAAGGTGCTGCATTCTCTCATTGTATGTTCCTCCTTGTGACGGGAAAATTAAAAAAGGTCACATTTTTTGGATTTTTGGGCGCTCAGCACCCAAAAATCCAAATGTATTACTCAACTACCTGAACAGAATCCGCCTGCATTTGCTCCAATTCGGCAGCTTTAGCAGCGGCGGCATCTGCGGCCTCTTTTTCGACAACCTTCTTCATACTAGCAAGTCCTTTATCGAACATATCGTCCAAATCCTTTTTAGGATTGCTAAAAAGCAGCATTGCATTAAACGGATAGGGCATCTCAAAAGCAAATTTCCAGGTAACCTTAGTCGCTTCGCCCTGTGGCTCAAACGCCCAACCACCATTTGCCAAACCCTGCCCGTCAAAATCCAGTTGTGTCTCTATAGAAGAGGTGGGAGTACTTTTCGTAATGGTGAGTTTGCCGTCACCTGAATTTTTGGATGTCCATGAATAAGAAGCTCCTTCGCCGACAAAATTTTCACCATAAGTAATTTTCATGGTTGTATCCTCTTTTTGCCAGGGGCCCCAATTTGCCCAATTTTTTAAGTTGTTAACCTGCTCAAAAGGTAATGCTGCCGGTGCATTCATAACCATGGAGCGTTCTGACTTTACTTCCTTACCAACGAAAAGACCTGCGAGGAGAAAAAGTACGATTAAAAGTAAAGCGATTAATCCTAATGTTTTTAAAATCTTCATAATAAAAAGTTTTGAATGATTAAATAGATATGCAAATATAAACAAAAAGTTTTGAGTTATGCAAAAAACATTGAGATTACGTTTTGTTCCTTGTTCCTCTTATATTGAGAACTTCTCCACATCCGATTCATCTATACACGTTTCTTTCAGTTCTAAAATCGTCCTTCCCAAAACGGGGTGAACAAAATGAGGGATAATTTCCGCCAAAGGGATTAGGACGAAGTTGCGTTCGTGAATGCGGGGATGAGGAATAGTCAGATTGGGGTAATCAATGCGCCAATCGTTATAAAACATAATATCTATATCGATCAATCTAGGCCCCCAGCGCTCATTCCGGATACGCCCGATTTCAAGTTCTATTGGCAAGACGGCGTCCAGCACCTCCTCCGGAAGCATAATCGTTTCGAGGATTAGCGCAATATTTAAAAAATCCGGCTGATTTTCGACGCCCCAGGCTGCTGTTTTATAGATGGCAGACTGTTGAGTGATTACTCCTACCCTCTTTTGAAGCGAAGCAATTGCTCTGGCAATATTTTCAGTTCTATTGCCCAAATTACTACCAATATGTAAAACCAATTTTGGCATTTCTTACCATTTTGTAATTTATCTAACCATCAAAGTAGCATTTTAATGCGAAAAATAAAAAAAAATAGCTAATTTTGGGTGAATTATTTATTTTTGGGAGGCTTACTAATGGAGGTACACTGAATCGAAACAATCAATATCGGTATGTTCTCCCCAAAACTTTCACTATAAATCTTGCAATGAAGAACTTGTTCACTTTTCTTTCCCTATTTTTAATCATCGGCACTTTGTTTGCCCAACCTATTAACGACGACTGCATGGGGTTGATCGATCTCGGTATCGCCCCGGTTTGCAATTTAAACGAAATATACGACAATGTTGACGCCACCCCAAGTGATATTGGCTTTGGGAATATCCCCGGTAACTTTAACGGAGGAACCATCAATAATGATGTTTGGTTTTCTTTCACCACACCGGCTGACATTCAGAATTTTTCAATCTCTGTCTACGCGACGCCTGATGGTGATAATACCCCTATACAAAATCCGCAAATCGCCCTTTACAGAGGCAGTTGTCAGGTAAATGGACTATCAGAGCTCACGAGTGCAAGCGCTGCAAACGGAGGTACTGAGATATCCGCTACTGTTTTGGGTCTGACCCCCAACACCACCTATTTTATCCGGGTAGACGCTTACTCCGCATCGGGAACGCCCAATTGGGGAGATTTCGTCGTTTGCGTCCAGGAATACGTGCCGGATATTAACATGGGGGATGAAATAATGACAACCGCCTGTACAGGTACCATTTATGATTCAGGTGGTGCCGATGGCGATTACCAATCCAACGAAGATTTAATTTTCACTATTTGCCCCAATGAGGTGCACTCTTGTATTACGCTTGAGGTGGTGGATTTCGAGATTGAAAATAATTTTGATCACCTCAATATTCATACCGGGACTAACACCAATGCTCCTGTCATTACCACCCTTACCGGACAATCGACCGGTGGCAATCTCAATATCTACGTAACGAGCAACTGCGTAACCCTGCACTTTACATCGGACGGCAGCGTCACACGTGCCGGATTCCAAATCAATTGGCAATGCAGCCCTGCCGATTGCGGAGGCTCTTCATTCGACAATCCAACTGTCATCGACGGATTGCCCTTTACAGATAGTGCTTCCACTTGCGAGGGGGGTATCAATTCAACGGTTGTACCTTGTACCGGAGCTTTTACAACCGGCGCAAGTACTATTTACCAGTTCCATACCGACGGGGGATTCTGTGCGGCCATTTCGACGACTGACGGCACAGGTGTTTACGTACTAAGCGGACACCCCGATGACCCTAATACAGAGTGCCTCGGCGAATCCACTAATGGGGGATTTGGCGCTTTTAATTTTGAACAAGCCGGCACTTATTACATTGTTGTTGCTTCGCCACAGGGGTGCGGTGATTTTACCTTGAATATCGAAGAGGCTCCTTGTGCTTTATCTCCGGCGTTAGACGATGCGCTTTGTAATCCATTAAATGGATGTGTAGAAATGGGAGGTGTACCATCGGTTTTTGTTTTTGAACAAGGCTTTCAGGACATGGAGATTGAACCCGGAGTCAATTCCGGTTGCTGGCTGGGTTTGGGGGCTCAGCCTGATTTTTATTGGTTTACAATTCAGGCATCCAATGATGGTAATTTTGGTTTTATCTTAGAAGGAGCCAACAACGTCGATTCTGATATTGATATTAATGTTTGGGGACCCTTTAGTCCGATGGACGTGTGCGAAAACCAAACAGACGTAATCGACTATATCAGGAATAACCAGCCCATCAGAAGTACTTATGCCCCGGGAGATATACATACCGGATTGGTTGACATACACCCTGATTTTGGCACACCGGTGACGGACGCCTTTGACTGCGGCGACCCAACAACTCCCGGAGCAGGTGGAGATGATTTTATTTCAACCATTCCGGTCATAGAAGGAGAAGTGTATGTCGTATTGGTAAATGACTTCGGAAATGCCATCGCTGACAATGGTATCTCAATCGATTGGTCTCCCTCCACGCCGGGAGTATTGGATACAGTAGGGCTACACCTCAATGCGGTGCAGGATACAGCAATATGCGCCGGACAACCTTTGTTGTTGAGCATTGATAGCCCTATCGAGGATATCGTTTGGGAGGATCCGAATGGATATTTATCTTGCACAGAATGTCCTAATCCGATAGCAACTGTTCCTGAAACCACTTCTTTTCAGGCAACTGTCAACGCTGTTTGTTATTCTCAAACAGTTGATGTGAAAGTAAACGTTATCAAAGCAAATGCCGGCGAAGATATTACTGTTTGCCTCAATGAAGATATACAGCTATCGGCAGGAAGTACATATGAATTTATTGACTATAGCTGGGATACGGTGCCAGGACTGACTTTTAGCTGTACAGACTGCCCTGACCCCATTGTTATCGCGGATAGTCCGGGTACTTATACCCTTACTGTTTCTGTCGTTACTCCACTATGCTCAGACAGCGATGAGGTGGTAGTGACTGTTCTGCCACAAACTGCTCCCGATTTCAACATTCCCGATGACCAATCTATTTGCGTGGGGGAAACAATTGCAATCGGTGATGCAAATGCCGCTTCCGATGTCAATTTTAGTTGGACTTCCGTCCCCACGGGGTTTTCCTCCGCAGAAGCCAATCCATCTGTGCAGCCCGTCAGTACGACGACTTACTATGTATCGGCAACAAATGGCGTGTGTCCAAGTCCTTCCTTGGATAGTATCACAGTTCAGGTCGATACCTTACCTGTTATAGCTGTGGCAAATGATACTACTATCTGTATTGGAGAAACACTAACATTGGGAAATACCCTTGCTCAGGAGAACATTCAATACCAATGGGAAGGTCCTGGTGATTTTGACAATCCAAATGACCCTAATACCTTGATTACGCCCAACAGTTCGGGTACATTTATACTCACTGCTGATAATGGTGCTTGTACCGTAAGCGAAGAGGTAGTAGTTGATGTCGTCAATTATGCCATAGACCTCAATACACCAGACACTTTAAAGATTTGCCTTGGTGAAAGCATCAATCTACAAGCGAGTGTAACTCCGGCAGATGCCATCACACAGTGGTATCCCGACAATGGTACACTAAGTACCCAGTCAGGAAATGATGTAATAGCCACCCCAACAACCAGTACGACCTATATCGGAACAGTCGGGCAGGAAGGCTGCTTCAAAATGGATACCCTTTTCGTAAAAGTAGATTCGCTTCCTGATTTAAGCCTGATGGCAGACCCCGACAAAGAGGTGTATTGCCCGGGAGAAACCGTTACCTTGAAATCTGCCACCTACGAGACTTATTTGTTTCCGGAGCCAACCCATCAATGGCTTTCCGGTCCCGGCTTTGAAACACCCGATTCCCTGTTCAATATGGTAATTACTACTCAGGACACCTTTAATTATCAAAGAATAACCACCATTGGTGCCTGTATTGACACGGCAGAGATTTTAATTCCCGTCGATAAAATTCCAAATTTACAGGTCATTCCTTCCGATACTATTGTATGCCCGGGTGCACAGGTGCAACTAACGACTATTTATGATGGAAATGGTGAATTAGAGTGGATGTTTACGGATGGCTCCGGTGAGTTGGATGACTCTGACCCTCGCTCACCCATTGCGACA
>JALVDO010000045.1 GCA_027008975.1 Saprospiraceae bacterium
CGCCGGATACCGGCGTAGAGGTAAGGGATGATTTAGGACAGGGGATGGTCGTGACGCCATACACATTGGCAGGTGCCATGTGCCAGGCACATAGCCACGCCATCCACCACTTTGCCTGTATTGGTTATATACTGGAGAGTTTGGGCGAGGCAAAAATCGAGGATCGTTTTGGGTACAACCCAACTACTCCTGAAGGTTGAGCCCACTCCGAAAAGTCTCTTTATCGCCAAACTCGGCGTTAAAATATTGTAACTACTTACCATTTCATGACTTAAATCAAAAAATGAAGAATAGCGAATGGATAATAAACAAGAAATTGAATGTCCCTATTTGCTATCGCAACCCATACCCATACGGGCGCGACAAGACTGTCCCGAGCATACGCTCCCGTATTGGGGTATGGGTATTGGCGCGGGCGCGTACCGGTGCGGGCAAGCTGATTTACGATTTACGAAGTTTTAAACATTTTGATTTGGAAAACGAATTTGTAAATCTAAAATCTAAAATCGGTGTTCCTTGCCTGCCTGTCCGTTGGACGCAGACAGGTTCGATATTCTTCACGTTCCTTGTTCCTCAATCGAAAAAGACGTTTTTATCACAAAAACAGTGTACTTGTAAGTAGTTACATGATTAGATTTCCTATCTGGGAAATGCCTTATCGCAGCCGCGTTTTCCAGCCCAATCGAAGTCCGGTGATGATATACTTCTGTTGAAGCGGGAATGCATCACGGGTAAATGATTTAGGGTTGATTTGGAGGTATGGTCGGAAGGTAATCTGATGCCGCCCGCTAATTCTATATCCAAATCCAAGCCCCATTCGCCAACCGATGCCCAATCGCTCCCGAAAGACTTTGTGGTCATTGCTATAATCGGTAACAACCAAATCATCAGGAGAGAAAAATTTGACCTGCTGACGGAACAATAGATTAAGTGTTGGTCCACCATAAAAGCTCATGGAGAAGTTTTGGGCATTTATTTCATACCCCAACATCATTGGAAGCTGTACTAACTGGTATTTATTTTTATCGGATAAAATGCGCGGTATTTGCTTGACAACAGTATCTCTTACAATAGTCGTAGTCCCGTTGGGGTTGTGAATTTCAGTTTCTTCAATGACTGTTATTCGTTTAAAGCCGTTCTGATAAATAAGTTTTTCTGAAATCTGATGGTAATCCAATCCCGCGGTAACAAATAATCCGGATTTGAATAGTGCCGTCAAATCCGCGCCTACGCTGTAGGCTGAAAATTGTTGCTCGGATTCCTCCCTTGCTTCGAGGTAGGAATCAAAGACTTCATCTTTTGAAATAAACCGGCGTTGTGCCATATCTATCGACACATTAATCCCTCCATAAATACCGGCGTATTCTTTTCCGAATTTGCTACAATCCGTCTTCTGCAACAAGGTCTCAAGTGGCGGATTAAAATCAATCGAGGAAGGTGCTTTCAGCTTCTGAATTAGGGCAACGGCGACGGCAGTTTGCGGAATGGTCTTATTATTCTCATTAATGGCAACGGAGACAGGTGTTTGTCTGATAGGACTCGCAACCGGAACCACCATTATGGATGGAGTAACCTGTTCTCTCCTCTGCTGCCTTTCGGTTACAATTGTGTTTTTCACTTTTGCAGGAGGAGTCGAGACGGGTATAACTTCAAGAACAGTGCCTTCATTAGTAATAATGGGCTTTTCTACTGTATTTGTCACTGTTTTGGCAGTAGCAGCTTTTTTGCCGGCCAGAACTTTTACAGAGGCGACGGGTTGCTCCCCTCCTGTGGCTGCATAAAAATAAAAGCCGATACCCACTAGCATCGCGATACCGCCAAGTAGCCCCCACCAGACAATCCCGCGCTTGTCTTTTTTATCACTCAGGATACCATCCAGCAAGTGCATGGGCGGCTCCATCTCGTGGTCGGCGAGATGTTCACGAAAGAGCTTGTCAATTGAATTATTTTGTTTATCCATCATACTTTATTTCCTATCGTTTTACCATTTTCTCATCATATAAAGGCGCTATTCTGGTTTGTAAAATAGCTCTTGCTTTTGCCAATTGAGAGCGGGAGGTACTTTCTCCAATTCCTAGTGCTTCCGCAATTTCCTTGTGGCTATACCCCTCGATAGCATACAGATTAAATACCGTTTTATATCCCATTGGCAATTCCTGGATGAGCTCTAATAAATAATCTGCATTCAGAGAAGCAATCGCCCTTGGGTGCTGGCTTCCTTCCGGAACGTAATCTACACCGTACAATTCGTTTTTATAGCTTTTTCTAGTTTGTTTTTTTAAAGCAGTATTCACGACGATGCGTCGTATCCAGCCCTCGAAAGAGCCTTTGAATTCATATTTCTCCAAATTATCAAAGACTTTGATAAAAGCATCTTGCAGCACATCCTCGGCTTCCATTCTGTGACGGGTATAACGGATGCAAACGGCCAGCATTTTTCCGGCATAGCGCCGAAAAAGCTCCTCCTGACTCCCCCTATCCTCCAAGATACACTGCTGTATGAGTTCCTTTTCTGTCAAAATCCAAATTAATATTTACGCGCCCTCAGTCAAGAGAGCCCTTAAGTAGTAAGAACGCTGCTTGCCGATGTAAGGTGATAACTTCAAAACCAAAGCCTCTTGAAGAGGCTTTGGTTTTGAAGTTATCACCTTATCACAAAAAAGTGTACTTTTGTCTCAAATATAAGGGATATAAATGGATTTTACAGCATTTTTTGAAAAAGAGCTATTGGAAATCGGGGCTTTGAGTTTGTCCGTAGGGGGGGCTGTTTCTCTTTCCGGACTGACCCTGATATTATTTGTGCTATGGCGATATTTAAAGGGGAAAGTTTTTCCGAAGTTGCCAGATAACACCCCTGAAGATTTGGAGCTTAGCCGAAAGATAAAGAACTTCACATTCATCAGCTTCGCCTTGATATTGGTAATTGCTGCTATTAACCTATTGGATATCAATGCAATTATCTATCAGGGTGGTAACGAGGACGTATCTCTCAAGGTATCGTCCGTGCTTACAGCCGTTTTAATCCTGTATTTGGCACGACTTTTAGACCTTGGAATCACCGACCTGCTCGCCTTCAAATGGAAGAGCGATAGTGCTACCAAAACCCTTACTTCTCATCAGGAGAAGTTACACGACAATATTATTCAGCCCTTCATATATACCTTGGCAGCCTTTTTTATTGTCCATGCCTTTTCTTTGAATTTTGCTTTCTTTGAATATGTCAGAAATGGTGTGAAGTTGGAATTCAAACTGAGTAATATCATCGCGGCAGTGCTCATTCTGCTTGGGAGCAGGATTGTCGCGTGGATCATCACCAATTTGGTACTGGCATTTTACTTTACCAAAGAGCGTAAGAACATCGGTTCGCAATACGCCGTCAATCAGTTGGTCAAGTATTTCACCTTTACCCTGGCATTGCTGTTTGCCATACAGGTATTGGGCATCAACCTGACCCTGATTTGGGGTGGTGCGGCAGCATTACTGGTAGGTGTCGGACTGGGATTACAACAGTTATTCCACGACCTCTCCTGTGGTTTTATTTTACTATTCGAGCGGACGGTAGAGGTCGGTGACGTACTAGAATTGCAGGATATGTTCGGGGAGGTAAAAAAGATAGGGTTGCGAACCTCCATTATCGAGACCAACAACAATATTTCCGTCATTATTCCCAACTCCAAACTGGTCAGCGACTCCGTCATTAATTGGAGCCATTACAATCCGAAGGCGCGGTTTCACCTCGCTATCTCGGCTGCTTATGGTGTAGATGCAGAAGTAGTGAGAAGCATTTTGGAAAAGGTCGCAGACGAGTGTTCCCAAATTAGAAAATCACCAAAGCCTTTTGTCCGCTTTAGGGAATTCGGCGATTCGGGATTGAACTTTGAATTGCATTTTTGGACAACCAGATTATTGGAGATTGAAAATATCAAAAGCGACTTGCGCTACGCCGTCTATGCCGCTTTTAATGAAAATAAAATTGAGATACCATTCCCTCAACGCGATGTTTGGATTCGGCAACAGCCCCCCAAATCTACTTCCCCTTAAAACGATAGGTGTGCCGGATGAATAATATCGCAAGAAACAATATGACCGTTACCGGTATCCAACTACCGATTTTTTTGCCGAGTTGATAAGCAGCATCGGTTGTGTCAATGGTCATTTCCTGCGCATAAGTATTAATAGCAGTGAGTAATAGAATAATAAAAGAGTAAATTCTTTTTTTCATCTGTTTATTTTTTAATAAACTGTCAAGCTGTTGAGTTATTGAGTTCCCTAGCTGTCAAGCTTAACAGCTAGGGAACTCAACAGCTGAAATAATGCTAAAGACTATTCGATCACTAGTTTTCCATTTTTCAAGTAGTGATCATTCCTAAATTGATAATAATAAGAACCCGCGGGTAGATTTTCCAGGCCGACTTGCCCTTTTCCTGATTTCACGTCGGTTTTTGCAACCAATTTACCCGCTGCATTGAATATATACAACTCAAAATCTGCCTGTAGTGTTGTCTCTACCTTGAGCATTCGACTATTTCCCACCGGATTGGGATAAACCACCACTTCGTTTGCCAGGGCATTAATAGTTATTTGCTTGACGCTTGAATAATCGACCGCTCCCGTAAAACCAATTTGTTTGAGCCTGTAATAGGTAATGCCCCTATACGGAGACGGATCGACATAGGTGTAGGTCGCCCCCGATTCACTACTCCCCTTTGGGGTTATATCCGAAAGAGGAGAAAAAATAACACCATCTTTACTCTTCTCAAGCGTAAACATTTTATTATCAATCTCAACGGCCGTCTCCCATTCAATCAGGGCAGCGGTTCCCTTCGGACTAACATTGAAGCTCAATAGATGAATCGGTAAAACGGCAGTCGTTTTGTTAATGGCAAATTGACTGAAGCTCGTCACGCCATTTCCGTTACTAAATGTCAGGCTACTTGAGGTTGCTTCATCGGCATAATCGAGCTCACCTCCCCACGTATTGCCATCTGCGTTGGATGCCCGCTTGTGCAATTTATACTCACTACCATTGTTGGTGGTAATGATGGGGCTGATGTTGTCAAATTTCAAGGAGGTCAACTCGCTAAAGGAATTGTTCGTGCCATAGTTATTAAATATCCAATAGACGTCATTAGGAATAGGATTATTTCCGGGGGTTTGATCCGGCTGGAGATTAATCCTGCTAACTACGACGTCGCCATCCGGATAGGTACCCGAATTGGGAAAAGCCAGGGTGACATTAGTTCTATTGTAATAATAACTCCCCCCCGTAGTCACAGTCCTTGTTTGGCTGTTTCCACCTCCAAATGGTCCGGTAGAAGTTGTTCTCCCTGCATTACCGAAGAAACTTGCATGTGCTCCTCCACCGGCTCGATCTGCTGCAATGCCGGAGGCTTCGTTAAACTGATAATAATGAATCAAATTAGGTGTTCCCATCGGCTTGGTTAAATGCATTAGCTCCCTGATTTCCTGCTGACTTAGTGCTTTATCGAATACACATACCTCATCCATTAGGCCTTTAAACTTT
>JALVDO010000046.1 GCA_027008975.1 Saprospiraceae bacterium
AAATTTGTGATAAGTCAGGCTTACATCACAGTTGATACACTCACTATGCCAGTCGCAGTCCAGACAGCGATAGGTAGGAGAATAGCCCCTTCTGTTTTGGAACAATATCGCCTGCTCGCCCCGCTCCAATGTCGCTTTCAACTCTTCCAGCAACACACTGGTGAAATGGGACTGCAGTCTTTTTTCTTTCAATTCTTTCTTGGCATCTACAACGACAACCTCCGGCAACTGTACCCCTCCGTATCGTTCCATGAGGGTGATTAGCCCATACTTTCCTTTTTTTGCATTATAATAGGACTCAATGGATGGCGTTGCCGTCCCCAGTATCGTTCTCGCTCCAAAAATATGTGCAAGCATAATTGCCGTGTCGCGCCCGTGATAGCGGGGTGCCGGATCTCTTTGCTTGAAGGAGGGATCGTGCTCTTCATCGACAATTACCAGTTCCAGATTTTGGAATGGTAAAAACAGAGCAGAGCGCGGGCCCATGATGATGCGTTTGCCTTTCATCGCCGCCATCCAAAGTTCGACCCTTTCGTTGTTGTTCATCCGGCTGTGATAGACAGCGATTTGGTCACCAAATACCATTTGTAATCGTCGTATCAATTGGGTTGTCAGGGCGATTTCAGGCAACAAATATAAGACCTGACCTCCTTTGTCGATAACCTCCTGTATCAACTCTATATAAACGCGCGTCTTTCCGCTACCGGTAATCCCGTGCAACAATGCTACCTTTTTTTCTTCAAAGCATCCCGCCAGTTCCCGAACGACTTGCTGTTGGCGGGGAGATAAATCTCCGGCAGCTTCCACCTCGTCTTCAAACCCTGCAATTCTGCTAATTTGCTTTTCATACTCCTCAAAAATCCCCTTTTTGACCAGTGCTCTGATAACCGAATTATCGGTATCACTTTTTTTGTAAACATCTGATTTCCGTACTATATCCTGCTGTTTATCCAATTGAATAAAAGCCATCAATGCTCTTGTCTGCCGTTCGGATTTGGCGGTCAACTCAAAAGCTTCGCTTAGCCGGTTAGGCTCGGAAAGGTATGGTTCCTGAAGCTGCACACAGATGATTTTTTTGGGTTGAAACCGCTGCTTCATGTCCTCTTTGAGGTTGATTATGCGCTTTTCCATCAAAGATTTGATAACGTGATAAATTGTCTTTTTACCAAGAATATCTCTTGCGTCCTTAATGGATATTTCCTCATTGAAAGATAGCGCTTCAGTTAGCAGGTATTCATCGTTGGAGAGCCCATCATAATTATTGTCAAAAAACGGACTCATCGTCAGGATGGTTTCGCTGGACAATTTCAAATGAGCAGGCAGAGCGGCATTCATCACTTCACCCAGAGTGCAATGGTAATAATCTGCCATCCAGCTCCAAAGTGTAAACTGCTGATCGGTCACAATGGGCAGTTGGTCCATAACTGAAGAAATTGCCTTGGGTTTTACGCCTTCGGGTATCTCTTCAACAATGGATTTGACAATTCCCGTATAGTATTTATTTCTACCGAATTGTACTTCGACCCGCACGCCAATCTGTACTTTAGCCACCAATTCTTCCGGTACATAATAGGTGTACGGCTTAGCCAAGGCTAAGGGCAATATGACCCTCACGTAAAGGTTCGTTGATTGTATATTGTGATAAGAGTTTTCCAAATCAAAAGTAAAATTAAATCTTTTAGATAATCTCTTCGCCAAATTGAACAACAATTATTTAAGAATACTGTATTATTGTCATCTATTTGAACTCTAAGATATGAAGTACACCAGGAATAATTTAAAAAAACTAGAGACTTTATTCAAAGAACTCGATTATACAGTTAGATATGAAAAGGGAAACTTTCAGTCGGGCTATTGTATTGTGGAAAACAAAAAAATAGCCGTTATCAATAAGTTTTTTGATGTAGAAGCCAGAATGAATGTCCTTTTTGAGATTATTGCAGGACTGGAGGTGAACGCGGAACTATTGACAGATGCCTCCCAAAAGGTCTATAAGGAAGTGAGTAGGCAATTTAAAATAAACCATGTAGAAGAAGAATAGATGCGCATCACAATGTTAGGAACGGGTACCTCACAAGGCATACCGATGATTGGTTGCCCGTGTGAAGTCTGTCAGTCTTCTGACCCGAGGGACAAACGGCTTCGCCCCGCGATTCATATAGAAGTAGCAGGTCTTTCTCTTGTAGTTGATATAGGACCGGATTTCCGGCAGCAGATGTTACGGGCAAATATTACAGATATTGATGCCATCCTCGTCACGCATGAACACAATGACCACATTGCCGGACTGGACGATGTCCGTCCATACAATTTTCTGAGAAATAAAAATATGCCGGTTTATGGTTTAAATCGGGTAGGGGAAGCACTCAAACAGCGGTTTCCATATATTTTTCAGGTCACCAATAAATATCCGGGGGCACCTTGTGTTGACTTTCACGCCATAAATGAACATACCCCTTTTACCATAAAAAACACAATAATTCAACCCATTGCAGTCATGCACGGCAAATTGCCAATATTGGGTTTTAGGATTAACGATTTTGCTTATCTCACGGATGTACATCACATCGAAGCTGGCGAATTCTCAAAATTACAAAATCTGGATACTTTAATTCTAAGTGCTCTCCACCATCGCCCACACCATTCTCACATGACGCTAGAAGAGGCACTCGCTACTATTGATGTCATTCGTCCTAAGACCACCTATCTTATGCACATGAGTCACTTAATGGGGCTTCACGCGGAAATCAGTCAAATGTTGCCTGAAAATGTCTTTTTTGGGTATGATGGATTGGTCATTGATTCTCGATGAATCATCATTCCTGTTCTCCGGCAAAATAGGTCACTAAGCCATCAATAGGGCGTTGACGTATTTGTGTGATACTGACACCTGCCTTTCGGGCTTCTTCCTTCAGTATTGCCGCTCCATAATGGGCTACTGAGCCGACGAGGTGTAGCGGGTACTTCCTATCAAAACTCAAAACGTGTATTTTGATAAATAAAGAGAAGCCTGTTCGCAAGAGGTTTTCGATAAAAGAATCATCCTTGTGTTGGATTAAAAACGGCATAAAAGATGCCAGATAAACATTGGCACTGGGCTTGCGGTAGATGTTCTCAAAAGCAACATTTTTGGTTAAGCCATAGGTCTCGTCGAATGATTGTCGAATGGACGGAGGCAACTCCCCGTAGAAGTAAGCACGTAATAATTGCTTCCCAAAATAAGCACCACTCGCCTCATCTCCCAGTATATATCCTAGTGCGGGCTTTTTATAAGTCAGTTTTTTCCCATCAAAAAGAGCCGCATTGGCGCCGGTACCTAATATGCCCACAACGGTAACCTGCCCATCCCAGGTAGAAAGTGCAGCAGCCATCAAATCACTTTTGCAGTTAATTTTTTTTGCATTCGGAAAGGCTTTGCGCAAAGCCGAAATGATAATTTGAGATAAGGCAGTATGCGTACTTCCCGCTCCAAAATAATGGATTTCGGTAATCTCCCCGGCATATTTATCCAAATCGCTTACCCCCTTTAACTGCTCCAAAATAAAGTTTTCATCATTAAAGTAGGGATTGATTCCCTTTGTGGTAAAAGAAAACTCTATACCTCCAGTGCCGGTGATAACCCAGTTGCACTTTGTTGATCCGCTCTCTACTATGAGTATCATGCGTGCTTTTGTATTCCGAAATCAATTGAAAAAATCAATTTATGAGAATTACGAAAAGATATTTTATCCTGACCTGCCAATGAATCAAGTATAAAAAATGCTATGAAAAATAAAGTCGTTAATCTAAACATGGTTTTATTATTTGAGAACAAAGTCCCAACAGTCCCTAAATCTTCTCCCATTCATACCCAATAACATTCCTGTCCTCACGGCTAAATTCAATACCGACGAGGTAGATATTTTCAGCGTCTTGAAATTTTTCCCAATATCTCCTCTCTTTGATTTGTTTTAGGGCATTACCGGTCGCCTTTTCCGATAGTTTGAACTCAAAAATAAACACCTTGCCTTCGAGTTTAGCCGACAAATCCATTCTGCCCAAATTGGTGATGTCTTCGGGGATGATGTCGAGCCCTATGCTGGCAAGGTAAGCATATACCACGCTTGCATAATACCCTTCGTATTCCGGAAGCTTACTGTTGGTGAAGTTGCTGTATGGAATGGATGCAAAAAGAGAAAAAAGCGCATCTTTGAAGCCGTCCAAGTCAGGTTTGTCGAGCATACCATACAATTTTTCCTGAAATTTTAATTTTTCTGTTACTTGTTTGGTCAAATAATTAATAAAAAGACTATTGAGCGATGTCTGTATTTCTCTATTGGGGGTATTCAACCTGTATTTTATGCCAAAAGGAGTACTCGTTTCTTCAGTAATTGTCAAATATCCCGTTTGCCAAAGCAATGCTACTAATTCAATGTTATCAATATCAAAAGTGTTGAGAATTTCTTTGCTGGCAACAAAGTTTTCTAATTCAGGAATATAATAATTTCGGGTTTTCAGCATATCAATCAAGAAAGAAGGATTCCCCGTTTCCCACCAATAATTACTAAACTTAAATTTATTGGATATAAAAAGCAAAATATCAAACGGGTTATACACTTTATCCCCAAAATAATTATAGCCGTTGTACCACTGCTTTACCAATTGCATATCAACTCCCCGCAAGTGTTCTTCAAAAACAGTTAACAAATCATTGTGGGTATAACCGCAAATGTTGCCATAATCAGGGTGCAAAGTGATGTCTTCAAGATTATTCAACCCGCTAAACAGGTTCATCTTTGAGAATTTGCTGACTCCGGTAATAAATACGAATTGGATATATGCGTCATTGTCTTTTATCACTCCGTAAAAGTCCTTCATCGCATCTCGCATTTCGCGGGCAACCTCTTTATTGATACCTGTGCTGACAGGTGTAACCTCGTCAGTAATGTTATCGAGGATGGGTTTGTCGTATTCATCGATAAGTACGACTACTTTTTGATTGTATTTTTCATAAGCAGAAATTAATAAATGTTCAAAACACTGCTTTGGTTTCAGATTTTTATTACAATTTACACCTAAGTCTCTTTCTGTTTTTTTTAAAATCCATAATAGGTTTTCAGATAAGTCCTGAACCGACTGATGCACTCCCGACCCCAAACTCACTCGCAATACAGGATATTTCACTTCCCAATCCCATTTATCATAGATATACAACCCCTTGAAAAGCTCCTTTTTGCCTTCAAATATATCTTTAAGTGTATCCAAAAACAAACTCTTCCCAAATCGACGTGGACGGGAGAGGAAATAATATTTACCTCTATCAATAAGATTATAAGCTATCTCCGTCTTATCAACGTAAACATAGCCTTCTGTTATTATTTCCGAAAATGTCTGTATGCCGATTGGTAGCTTTTTCATTACGCTGCTTTTGAGGTGCTAAGATACTAAAAACTATTTATATTGTAAAGGAGATTCCGCTTTGGCAAGCTAACTTAGGATTGGGCAAGCCGACGCAGGAGGCCTGCATCCTGACCAGAGGGA
>JALVDO010000047.1 GCA_027008975.1 Saprospiraceae bacterium
TTCCGTCGTCTACCAATCTAAATAATTCCGTCGCCTCGCTCTCCCCGTCGTATTCACACCAATTCACAATATAATACGTTCTATTGATGGTCATACAAAGTCCATTAGTATTGGTGATTAAGGTATCAAAAGAGACGCTGGCTGACATTAAATCGCAGCCAAAACTCTTCAGTTGGACATCGTTGAAACTAAACAGCGGGCAAGTCATAACCGTATCTGCCGGAATGATTATTTCGTAATCATGATTAGGCTGTAGCCAAATGGATTGTGTGGCAATAGCCGGCTCATTTCTATCATTATCCCTCGCCTCCCAACGCCGGAGCAAACGCCCAATACCGCAATCGTTCACCATCAAAGTATCGGAATAAATCACTTCAAACGAACAATTGTCGCCAAATACGGGGGCGTGAAAATCCTCGGTCTGATAAGCAGAAATATCACTTTCGCAAATAAAAAATTCATCTGCAGCGACTTCAACGACATAGGCAGGGCTATTATCCAAAACCAATACCTGAGAGGAACACTCGTTGTAATTGCCATAACAATCCGTCACCCTCAGAATGACCTCAATGGTATCGTTATCGCAATAAAATTCGATAAAAGGTCGAAAATCGCTATCCGGCTCGCCACTTCTCTTAATCAAGGCATCCACAAGGCAACAATTATCCCGGCTTCCCTCGTCTATGGAGGTGGCAAAAAGTACTCCGTTTCCATTCGTAGGCAATATCACGGTGAGGCTTGAGTTGCATAATACTGTGGGAGAAAGATTGTCGATAACTCGTAGAGAATCCTCCACTGTCAGGGTATTTCCACAAGCATCTGTTGCTTCATAAGCCAATACATAACGCCCCACTCCAAGTCCGGGAGCAGGCAGATACCCACCGGACGCCCCATCCTGCCCATCGACGTAGTCCAACTCACCAATTGGACTAAAGATGCGGATAGTGACCTCATTACAATCATCAAATAAAACAGGGGGAGGCACCAATCCGACGGCAGTACAGGTATCCATCCCCGCCATCAACTCAAGTGGTTGCGTAACAATATCCGGCGCCTCCACATCACGAACGGTGATGAATTGAATGTTATCATTACCCAGTGCATCGGTGGTCAATATTTCATTTGTACAGAGATTGATGACTGTCCAATTCCTGAAAATAATAAAACTCGTCTCCGCATTACCACAATAAGGCAGAGTATCGTCCGAAAAGGAGGCTACTATTTTGCAATTGCCAAACATCGGCAAATTCGGACTCCCCGAACCGGTAGAAGTCCCATTCGTGATATCCGGATTGAGTAACCATTCACTACACGTAAAAGTGGTGTCATTGGGGAAAATCAAATCTGCACTTCTCCCCATTCGTATAAAAATCTGTTGTTGCCCCGTCGTTTGATTACCGGAAGCATCTATCGCCAACCAATCGCGATTTATCCTGGCACTATACAAGCTACTAACACAATCCAAATCGACCCATTCGTCGGTGTAAGAAACGGTGGCAGCCTGACAATCGACTGCCGTAGCAAAGCCGGTATTCGCAGGGCTGCTATCGGCAAGGCAGGAAATAATCCTATCGTCCGGAATCGTCAGCACCGGAGCGGCGTAATCAAATAAAGCTATCTCGGAAGTACAAAAAGCCCCATTACAATTATCCGTAATAATTGCCGTCAGGTGTTGGCCGACATAATCCGCAGTAAGTATTGGCCCTATATTAATACCTTCGTCCGTAACTACGTCAATCGTAAAGTTTTCGGGATGCTCCGGAGTCCCCACCAGTAGAGTAGCCGGTGTCAGAACAGCTTCGCAGCTATTATTCCCAATAGAGGTGGACAAATTCGAATGGCAAACCATCGGATAAGCCGCCTGAACTGTGACCGTCATTTCGGCGGTTCGTTTACACCCCGTCCTGTTGGCGTTTTCGAGAGGATAGCCTGCATCGTAGATATACTTTACGTTGTACGTCCCTTCGCCAAGCGTGCCCGGTGAAAAAACGGAAGAAAACTGATAGGTGCTATCTTCAAGCCTAGTTATAAACCAAAGGTCATTGACTGCCGGAAGCCAATCCAAATTACCGTCAAAAGGAGAGGTTGTGATACCAAAAAGAGAAATATTGGCGGCATCGTCACAGTAAAAAGTATCCAAATTAATAATCTCCGGGTCGGGATAAAAGCACTGGTTTGCGATAGGGCCAAATGAGCCGCCCGGTCCTTCCACCTCTGCTATGTAGGGCAGCGCCTCGCTATGAGCAAATTTCAGCACGTAAATTCCCGTACTTCCGATTTCAGTAAAAACAGCCCCCTCCAACAAAGGAGACAAGTCGATTGAAGATAAGATGTTTTGAGGGTTCACCAGCGTCCACACCTGTCCGCTTGTACCCGTAGCGACAATCAACTGGTCGTCAAAAAAGCCATTGTCACTATTAGTACCATTTGGGATTATTTCGGCTTCGCGGCAAGAACAGGGCGGAATAATATCCGTAGTATCGTTAGCGTCTATATCCAAGCCTGAAGCCGGAATGTCATTCAAGAAAGTAAAATCTCCTGTAAAGTCTCCCACCAGTTGGAATTGCACACCACTTCCTGATTGCGCGAAGGCACTCACCAAGACGCAGGAAAACACAACGGTCAGTGCCAACCATTGCGATACCCTTCTCATATAGGAAAAGTACCTCATCACAGCATAGCGTTAGAGGTAAAAAAACAAGATTTTGGGGTAGGAATAAAATGGGAATGCACGGTGCATACGTAAATATAATTCATAGGACTTTAACAACTGGATGACTGAAATTAATCCAAAGATATGGGATATTTCAAGAAAAGTCAAAAGAATTGATTTACGGGAGCAATAATGGGGGTTTTCTCTTCATCAAAGAAATTCATATTTCTTAACAAAAGACAGCTTATTCTATACTATCATTAATATTACTCGATACTCTCATTAATGACAGCAGCTAATTTTTTGATATTCCCGAAATCAGTTGCTACATCATTGACAGAATTTAATTTATCAACACTTAGGGCGAAAAGAAACTGGTTTTTATAATGCCATTTCAGGATTCTGCCACCTTCTGACCAGATGGCGCGATTGCCCAATTTCGGAATTTCCGTAAAAGAAACAGTCTCCTCCTTTCCATCTTTATAAAAGCGCTTCTCACCTTTTTTCAGAGAAAAGTCGAGAAAATTATCGAATTTTTTGGGGTATTTTTTGACATCCGGGTTTCGTTCAGCACGGAGGTACAGGGATTGCCGTTTGCCATTTTGCATCCAATACCAAATGCAGGTGGTGGAGTTGTCCTGATTTTGAGGGGGCCGTTGTTTGATAACGGCTTCATTTATACCAAGGATATTAGCAATATGTGCATTGCTAATGAATTGGCACCCTTCTTCAGCCTTTAGTGTTTCTACCTTCTTCTTAACGATAGGGTTTCCGAGCGGATCTTTTTTAGCTTCGGGTTGGCAGGCTGACAAAAAAAGGAAAGGAATAATTGCAAAAATGAATTTCATAGGACAATAATTTTAGTTGTTTAGGCTCAAAAGTCTGCTTTTAAAAACTTTTTTCAAAAAAACAGACATTTTATTTTTTTAATTGCAGAAATTTTCTCACCTTAGCGCTGTCCACATGAACGTAGTTTAACCGATTTATTTATTTTAAAACGCAGGACTATGTTGATTTTTTACGTTGCAGTCGCAGCATTTGTTGCAGGAAGGGGTTTTGTTCTTATTTCAAATTCACTTATAACGAACAATAGGAGATCATACTAAAAGAAACTCTATTGTCCCCCTTGATTGATGACTACTCATGTAATATTTTTTCCTGACCCCATTATCATCAAAACGTTAAGCACCTCAGTACAAATATTTCTACTTCTTTTTATCCATTCGGCATAGGATGGGGCGTGTTGTTTATGCTTCTACTCAGGTTGCATCACAAACTATCGCTCTTTACCCTACATCACAAAATCTAAATCCGCAAACTATTGTATAAGACCCCGTAAAAGCGTAGATTCGCACTCTCACAAATTGCGGTAAATCATGAACAATAAATTGTCAAAATCTCGCTCCTCTTTAGTTGGCTTTTTGATACTTGTATTTTTTTCCCAGCAGCTCAATGCCCAACATTCAGAGCCGTCTTTCATCCATCCGCATCGCATTGTTGAAAAGGTGAAGTTCGACGGGCGACTCGATGAAAAAGTCTGGCAGCAGGCAACGCATATCCACAATTTCACTCAACGGGATTTGGACTATGGACAACCCGCAACCGAAAGGACGGAGGTCGCTGTTTTATACGACAAAAACACCCTGTATTTTGGTATCTGGTGCTATCAGAAAGATGCTTCTAAAATAGTCTCCAAGAACATGAATCGCGATTTTAATTATCGTTCGGATGATAATTTTCAGATTATAATCAGTCCTTTTGATGACAATCGAAACGGGTATTTATTTGTGGTTAATCCCAATGGTGCACGAGCGGATATTCAGGTTTATAGTGGAGAAGACGGCAATGAGGATTGGAATGGCGTTTGGGATACCCGAACGACGGTGAATGGCAAGGGCTGGTTTGCGGAGGTTTACATTCCCTTCAGCACTTTACAGTTTAAAAAGGATAGCGTTCTGAATTGGGCGATTAATTTCGAGCGGGATATCGTCTCCAAAAACGAGCAAGCTTTATGGCAGGGGTGGTCGAGGGATTACTCCATTTATTCAGTAGCAAATGCCGGTCGATTAATCGATATAAAGGACATTGCTTATGCCAAAAAATTTGAATTCAAACCCTATGTATTGGCCGGAAGACAACATACAAGGCAGGAGGGCAGTACGCATCCACTCAAAGTCGGTGGTGACCTGAATGTCAGCCTATCGCCAACTCTAAAACTTAACCTGACGACTTACACCGATTTTGCGCAGGTCGAGTCGGACAGAATTCCCGTTAATTTATCCCGATTCAGCGTTTTTTATCCCGAAAAGCGGCAATTTTTCCTCGAAGGCTCCGATTATTTTAGCTTTTATCTTGGCGACCGGAATAGTGCATTTTATTCCCGGGAGATCGGTATCGAAACAGGTAAGCAAGTACCCATTGTCGCCGGTGCGCGCGTATTTGGGAAAATCGGCAAAAACAACATTGGCTTTTTGAATATTCAGGAGGGCAAAGTCGACTCCATCCCCGCAACCAACAACACCGTGCTGCGCTATAAATACGACATTGGTGAGCAGTCCTACATTGGAGGCATAATCACCAATAAAATGAATAGCGGAATATCCAATCAGGTCATTGGTCTTGACGCCGCATATCAGACCTCCAAATTCCTCAAGAACAAAAACCTCCTCATCGGTGCTAAGATTACCACTAGTGCCAATGATTTTCATCTGAGTGATAATGCCCTCACCTATCGAATTTATGCAGATTATCCGAATGATTTAATTGACAATTTTATGGCGATTAGTAGTATGCAGCAGGGTTTTAACCCCGAATTGGGCTACATCCGCCGTACAAATTACG
>JALVDO010000048.1 GCA_027008975.1 Saprospiraceae bacterium
GTAAAAATAGAAAAGCTCCTCAATGAAAAATTTCTTCCCAGTTTTATTCAAACCACGAATACAATAATTCATCGCAAAAGTGTACATCTCATAAGCCTGTTCTGAAGAAAAAAGGTGATAATTTTCTTTCAACAAATTTTTCAATTTTTCGTAATGCTCCGCATTTTCCTCATCCGTTTGGGTCAGATAGACATGGTAATAAATCGAAACAGCCGGAATGTCATCTACCTTTAATTTTTTCATATATTCAATCACCTCTCTGAAGAACAAATTGCTATCCTCGGATTTTACAACGTGGCTTCTGCTTAAAATAGAACAAAATAAACGCAGTTTTTCCGATAAGTAAAAATAATCCAAATGGCGAATTATTTTATCCTCATTGGTCTGCTCCGTCCGTCTTTCATCCAATCGAATCAGATTGTAATAATTCCGTTCTATTTCGTATTGAAAATAGTAATAATCTGCACCTCGGTAAGGTTGATTTTCGGAAATCCGACGGGCTGTACGCATGGTACTGGCATAGAGTTTTTCCATGCCTTTCCGTCCAACTGCTTCAATCAAATTAGACGCCCTATTGAGTGGGTTTTCTTCATAAATTTGCAGAGCGAGGAAGCCTTCCACCAACTTCAATAAATCAGAAATGTATTTGCGAAAGCGGATGTCATCATAAGGGGATTTGGGCTGCAATTTTTTCCACAGTTTTTCTTTTTCCAAATTTTTATCGACCGCTTTATTGATGTGTTTGACAATATCGGAGTATAAAACGACCATATCCTTATTGGAGTTGAAATAGGGTGACAGCAGGTATTTTCGGAAAGCAGATTGCTCTTTCCTTGAAAAACGTTCTAAAATAGAATACAGTTTGGTGTTGCGCATTAGCTAAAAAATTCGTACTTTTACCCCCGTGGTTAGTTTCAAAACACCTTGGGGAGGTTTTTTGTTTTATTTTTATTCACAAACTGCTTCCTTCTTGTAAGGCAAGGGACTGTAATTCAATAAAATAGATTTCATTTCCCTATGATTTTTATTTTTTTGTTTTCACAAAATGCGAATTAATCCACATGAACATACGAAGTAGGAAATCAACAAATTGAATAAATCCACGACAACATGAATATAATTTTACGAAGATTTTTCTTTATTTTTTTGCTGCTTTCTGCAATCGGGGCATCCGCTCAGGTTCAGAATACGGTGATTGATATGGAAATCATTTGGAACACCGAGGGGGTGCATCCTTTTGTCTCCAGCCCGATTTCACCCTCCCTGCACGTAGCACCTTCCAACGGCACAGTCGTTATCAACGGTACGGGACAGTCTTTCCACTATGAGCTAACCTACACCCCCGATGTTGATTTCTTTGGCGAAGACTATTTTGAGATATTTTACTTTGATATTACACTCAAAAAAATGACCTTCTACGTCACCGTCCTTCCCGCGAGTGTGGTTGCGAAAAGGGACTATGCCAGCACCATGCAGAACACGGCAGTGCAGATTGAGGTACTGGCCAATGACTATAGTAGCAATGGCGTCTTCTTGTTAACAGGCACACCGGCTACCAATAATGGCTGGGTGGAATACAACGCTAACGGCTCAACGATTACCTTTCACCCCACGGCGGATTTCGTTGGTCTGACCAGCTTTAATTACATTGTTTGTGATGGTGCCGGCACCTGCGACAACGGGACTGTAAGTGTTACCGTTATGGGTACAGAGCCTGTTGTCCATGATACGTTGACGGTATTTACCAAGATAAATCAGCCACAAGCCATCCTGATTCCACATAGCTTCAATCTGACGACGAATCCGGCAAATGGCGTTTACGATGACAGTGTCAACCCATCGACATATACCCCTGATTTGGATTTTTACGGAGACGATGAAATAACCTTTGAGCACAATGGGGAAATAACAACGGTCCTCGTAAAGGTCTTAAACGCAAAAGAAAATATCTTTTTGTTCAAAGACGAGTATTTCACAACAACAAGCGAATCCATTGAATTCAATGTGCTGGAAAATGACCTTTATGGAGAGCAAACAGGATGTGTCTCCATCGGTAATGCAGAACACGGTACAGTAACACTAGGCGCCAATAAAGGGGATGTTATTTATACCCCCGACCCCAATTTTGAAGGCGTAGATCAATTCACTTATACCGGACACGAAGGAGCAACCTGTGGAAGCCCCGAAGAGACTGCGACGGTTTACGTCCACATCAGCAATTTTGCGCCGTCCCAAAGTCAATTTTTCATGTCCACACCCAAAAGAACACCCCTATTGATTGGATATGACTTACCGGTTTCTTCTTATCAATTTAGCGTAGTAGAACCGGGAGCAAATCTGGGTGAGGTCTTATATTTACCGGGGCAGGTTGATACGACCATTTACGGAAAAGACATTAGTGGCTACAACCTTCTGATTTATATTCCCTACGAGGAGATAGACGAGGGGCATGACCAATTTCAAATTGAATACTGCGCCCTGAACACAGAGGGTGATTGCGCCCTTTCCAAAACCGTGAAGGTGGAAATGGACATCCTCAATGTGGGTAGTGGAAGCGAACCACTTTGCTTTGACGACTGCGTCTGGGCGGGTGACACTAACTCCGATGGCACCGTCAATATGGAAGATTTATTACCTATCGGCATCAGCATGGGTGATATTGGAACACCAAGGTCTGAGGCTGGCTCTCCTGTATGGTACGGTCAATATGCTGAGGACTGGAATGGACCATTCAACAATCCTCCGGTTGACCTGAAACACATTGATGCCGATGGCGATTCCGTCGTGACGGCTTTGGATACCATGGCAATTCACACTTTTTATGGGAAAACACACGCCCTGACTCCTAAAGTACTTCCGTTTTACGAGCACGAAATCATACTTGCGCAGGACGGAGGGGATATATTCGCCGAACCGGGAGATTTGATTCAGATACCAATGGTATTGGGCACGGAAGAAGACCCGGCAATTGACGTTTATGGCTTCACCTTCCCCTTTGAGTACAATCCAGATGTATTCGACCCGGCGAGTGTGAAGATTAACTTCTCTACCGACAGTTGGTTGTCTTACAATTCACCAATCCTTTATATGACCAAAAACTCGTTGGAGGGCAAACTCGACGCCGGCTATACCCGAACTAGTGGAATATCATCCAGTGGATTTGGACGAATAGGTATGTTAGAGTTCGTAGTAGAAGATATTATAGACGGTTTCCGCCTAGGCTCATCAGAGCAGCAAATAGAAATTGGCGGCGGCACCTCCACCGTCATGAATAGCGCCGGTCAGGTGTTTGGTATGAGGATAGGGACTGTAACCATCCATATCGTTACAGATAAGAGGCACAGTAAAGAAGAGCAACTCAATCCGGATTTATTGAAGATAGGCCCTAATCCGGCTAATCAATTCATCAACATCCATCTGAATGGACAACAGCAGTTCCATCAGGTTGTTGTACGCAATATGACGGGACAGACGGTCTTTAATTTAGAAAATATAGAGACTAATCGCACCCAATTGAACGTTGGTAATTATGAGACGGGCTTGTACTTTGTCAGTGTGATGACAGATGCAGGGGTGATTAGCAAGAAGTTCGAGGTTGTGCGGTGATTTTGACTCCGCAATGCCACACGTCAGTGACGGTCTGCATATAAATCTTCGCCTTTTTCATAGGCGAAGATTTATATTCGTGGAATTATTTCAGAAGTCGCGGTATTTATTGAATACCGTGACTTTTTTTATGGGCAGAAACAGCGTTTTGATGAACGGGAGCGTTGTACCCGTAATGAAGTAGCTATGAAAGCTCCTTTCATTTGCAAACTTTTGGTTTGTAGTTGGTTTTGTTTGTGAAAGGGGGATAGTTTCCATGAAGAGGAACTATCCCCTTTCTTTTAGCCCTTTACTACTGATAAAAATCACTAAGCACCTCTGACAAATATCATTCAGATACAAGTAAAAAGGTCTCACCTTTGTGTTGTTAAAAGCAATCGACTATACATTATTTTTTTGATGTTAAAGTCAATTGGGTGTTCAATTAATAAGGTTGTTCAATTGTGAAGTGGAATGAACGAACCGTTTCTGTTGCCGTGGACTCTCCGTTCAGGGCAACAGCTTTTTTATAGATAGTCCCTTTTAGCAATTCTCAGGTTTTAATTGCCTTCATATTTGCATCAGTTCATCCTTCGCCTTATCTTTGAGGCATATTTTTTTATTAAAAACCACGGCATGAATCTATCCAAATCTTTAATGCTCGCATTATTCTTTTTCTCGTTTTCTACTTCTTTTGGTCAAATTTCAGATGATGAAATAACCCAGCTTGCCGATGTTTCGTGTGAATGTGTCAACAAAAATGATTTAGAGGGCAAATCATCAGAAGATATTCAAACAATCTTGGGACTATGTATCTTAGAAGGTCTCGGTAAGTATCCCACTATCTTCGAGAAAGTAAATATAGAGGATGAGCGCTCAATGGAAAATATGGGAGAACGCATAGGTGTGGCAATGCTCAACAGGTGCCCTGATATAATGCTGCAACTAGCCGCAGGGGAAATCGAAGAAGGCGTACAGGAAGAACAGGATGATTTATTCCTCACCGGAACCATTCAAGGTATTGAAGGGGAGCAATTCACCTTCGTCACGCTCAAAACAGATGCAGGACGAACAGTCAAGCTACTTTGGTTGGGATATTTTGACGGAGCAGATCAACTGGCGGAAATAAGTAACAAGCCTGACATCAAACCAAAGGTAACGATTAGCTATACCACTATTGAATGTTATTCACATCGTCAGAAAGAATACATTGCACGAAAAATGATTACCGGAATCGATTTTGAAAAGTAAAACGTTAAATGAATTATTTAGAACAGATAAAAGAAGCTGCATCAACAATCCAATCAAAAACCCGTTATCAACCGACAATTGGACTAATATTGGGTTCGGGATTGGGGAGTTTGGCAGATCAGATTGAGCATCCCGAAAAGTATCCATATAGCGAAATTCCACACTTCGCCGTATCCACCGTAAAAGGACATTCAGGGCAATTGGTCATGGGAATGCTGGAAGGCAAACAGGTCATTGCAATGCAGGGGAGAATCCACTACTACGAGGGATATGACATGAAGGCAATCACCTTTCCCGTAAGGGTGATGAAAGCATTGGGTGTTGACACCTTGATTGTTACCAATGCAGCAGGTGGTATCAGTTCACATTTGTATGTCGGTGCCCTAATGTTAATAAGCGATCACATCAACTTGTTTCCGGAAAACCCATTACGAGGGCACAATTTTGAGGTATTAGGTGTCCGATTCCCTGACATGACCAAAGCCTATGACCCCGACTTACAGGAAATCGCACAACAAGTAGCAGAGCAGGAAAATATTCCGGTTGAAAAAGGTGTTTATACCGCTGTCACCGGTCCCACCTATGAGACAGCCGCAGAAATGAAGATGCTCAAATTCATAGGAGCAGATGCCGTAGGAATGTCCACGATTC
>JALVDO010000049.1 GCA_027008975.1 Saprospiraceae bacterium
CGTCTCCCTGATGCAAAATACCTTACTGGCCTATAGTAAACTAAAATGACAACCTACCGCTATACCATCCAACCCAAGGACTTGAATACTGAAATTGCTCTGGCATACCTGTCCGCGCTTGACTTCTACGCTTTTGAAGAAGGCAAAGAGGGTATCCTCGCCTATACCACCCAGAAGGTCGAGGATACAAAAGCGGCGTTGGAGGATTTGAAATCCCAATTCGATTTTGAATACTCCGTAGAGGAAATACCGTACAAAAATTGGAATGCCGTATGGGAATCCAACTTTGACGAAGTGGTCGTGAGCGATTTTTGTGGCATTCGGGCGGATTTTCATGAGCCTGTTAAAGGGGTGAAATACGAAATTGTCATCACGCCCAAAATGGCATTTGGAACAGGACACCACGAGACGACTTTTATGATGATTCAGTCGATGGAGCAAATTGATTTTAAAGGGAAAAAAGTCCTAGATTACGGCTGTGGAACGGGTATTTTGGCTATTTTAGCAGCTTATCTCGGCGCGAAGGAGATAGATGCCGTTGATATTGAAATCGAGTCCTATAAAAACACCCTTGAACACGCGCAACTGAATCAGGTAAATAATATCCATGCCATTCACGGTACGTTGGATGACATATCGACAAATGACTACGATGTTATTTTGGCAAATATCAATCGCAACGTAATTTTAGAATCTCTGGAGGCGTTATACCATAAGTTGACAAGGGGAGGATATATCCTCTTCTCAGGCGTGCTACTCAAAGATGAAAGTTTTGTCATCAAAAAAGCCCGGGAAGTGGGTTTTGTCTTTCTTTCTAAAATGACTAAAGGAGATTGGTCTTGTTTTGTCATGCAAAGATGATATGGTCTCAAGCTAATTTTATCTTCGTAAAAACAAATTCCGAACAAAATAGGCAAATATGCTCAAAAAATACATCGTTTTTATTGCACTCTTTCTTTGGAGCGCGGGACTGCTTTCGGCTCAAAAATTGGAAAAATTTTCAGAAGATAGAAATCAATTCCTCGAAGAATTGAAAGGATATATGACCTCCAGTAAACAAAAAGCACTGGAGAAAACCTATAAAGCCTTTGAAGCATCCGTTCAATCCGGACTATATTCGGAGGAGGAAATGACCCTTATCATCAAGACCTGTAACGGGATGTTGGGTAAGAAAATGGGGGCAAAACCCTACTTTCAAAACTATCTTACAACCCTACAATTGATTAAAGAGGATACAGATCATCCCGAGTGGTTCAACGACTGGCACGCTACGCTAAACGGAATGTTGAGGGATATGGTCAAACGAAAAGTAATACCCTTTAGGGATTATTTGAAGTTTAGCCTCAATTTATTCGATAAAAATGCCCTGAAATATTCCTCTTCCGGTAGTACAACTTGGTTGGCGACAAGCAAAAATTTCCAACTAAAGTACGAAGATAAGCAGCCGTCTGTTCTCTTTAAAGAGACGGATTTACTGGCAGTGCGAAAGAAAGATTCCATCTCCATACACCAAACCAAGGGTACCTTCTTCCCACTTACGCAGCAATGGAATGGTGACGGTGGCACGGTGGATTGGAAACGATACCAAAAGAACTTTGACATTGCCGTGCGGTTTGGCAAGTATTCCATCCCCTTGAATAAAAGTATTTACCACATTGACAAAGTCAACTTTCAGTACCCTTCCTTTTTTGGGGCTAAAGTATTAACCGGAAAATTTACGGATAAACTCATCTCCATTGGCAGCTCTTCCGAATCGGGCTATCCCAGATTTGAAGCCGATGAGGCGAGCGTTGATATTGAGAATCTCGGCGAGGGGGTAAGTTATCAGGGTGGATTTAAGATATATGGAACAACTGTTTATGGTATCGGGACCAAAGAGCACAAGGCCAAGCTGCAAATAAAAAATCCGAGAGGTAAGGAAATATTCAGAGGGAGTGCCTTATCATTTATCATCAAAAGGGGGGAGCGAATTTCAGGGGAACAGGTTGAGTCAACACTTATTATTGGCAATGATTCGATTTACCACC
This sequence comes from Saprospiraceae bacterium, assembly GCA_027008975.1. GTDB lineage: Bacteria > Bacteroidota > Bacteroidia > Chitinophagales > Saprospiraceae > JALVDO01. Next base: position 2,028 of record JALVDO010000049.1, read on the forward strand.
CTTCGGTTAATTTCCGGTACGTTGTCCCTAAAAAATTGTTACAACTAACTCGTGGAAAGCGAGGTAGTGATCGAAATCCTTTCTTCGATTCTTACCGGAATTTCCAAATCAATACAGACAATATCGACCTTTTTGTTGCAAAAGACTCTCTCGTAATCGGAAAACCGACCGTTAGCGTTGCGCGTAAAACACCCGTAGAATTTGAATCCTATCAATACTTTAATCAAAATGACTACGACCGCTTTCAAAGCATTTCGACAGCCAATCCATTAGCGATAATGAAAGCCACCGTTGAGCAGGAAGGGGATAATTTTATCGATGCCACGACCCTCGCCAAGCGGATGAATTCGAAGTTCTCTATCAAAAACATTGAGCGTTTATTGTACAACCTCGTATCAAGAGGATTTATTAATTATTATAAGGATGAAGAACTGGTGGAGGTCAAACCCAAGTTGATTCACTACGTACAGTCGAGCCGTGGTGCCGAGGATTACGATTATTTAAAACTAATATCCGACGTAAAAGGCATCAATGCGCAACTGAATACGAGGGGAAAAGACATGATTGTCAATGGTATCAAAAACATTGAGTTTAACAAAAAGCGACGAGTCGCTATTCAGCCTTTCGCGGGGCAGGTAGTTCTCAAAAAAGACCGAAATATTGACTTTGACGGTAGTGTCTATGCCGGCTTGTCGGTCGCAACAGGAAAAGACTTTCATTATCAATACAATAGAAACCAAATACTGCTTGACTCCGTTCGATTTTGGGATTTGTACATTCCAACGGGAGAGGTAGACGAAAAAAAACGCCCAATTTCCGTTGCAATGGCTTCTCGAATTGAAAAATTGAATGGCGTGTTATTGGTAGATGCCCCCGAAAATAAATCCGGAAAGGAAAACATTCCGACTTTCCCCTCTATGCAGTCGAAGGGGAGCTCTTTTGTCTATTATGCGGCGGATAGTATTCAAGGCGGTGCTTATAAACGGGATTCATTCTTTTTTGAGCTAAAGCCTTTCAGCTTCAACGAATTGAATAATTTCACCGCAGAAGACATTCATTTTAACGGGAAACTAGTCTCTGCAAATATCTTTCCCGATATTACACAAACCCTGCTGCTTCGAGATGATAATTCACTTGGGTTTAAAGCTGAAAATCAATCATTGCCGCTTTACGATGGGAAGGGAAGTTATTCCGGTGAAATTGACCTGAGTAATAAGGGGTTACTCGGTAATGGAAACTTCAAATACCTTGGGGCTTCTATCAACTCCGAGGATCTGGTATTGATGCCCAAATTGCTCAAAGGAAGTGCTGATAAATTCGAGTTGGAGGAAAACCGAACCAACGGTCAAGAGGTACCCAAGGCATTTGCGGAGGATGTGACTTTTGATTGGAAACCTTACAAAGATAGTCTTTATATCCGTACAAAAACCATTAAGGAAGGCGGAAAGGAGGTAAAAAAACCTTTTTATCTGTTTAATTCCGACAATGGGCATCGCTTTACCGGCTATTTGGTACTAACGCCAGGTGGATTAAAGGGCAACGGTACGCTCGATTGGGCAGAAGGCAGCCTATATTCCAAATTGATGACTTTTGGCACTTTTTCCTCTGTTGCGGATACCGCCAACCTAAAGATAAAGGCGCTGAACGAAGGGGCGACGGATGCCCTAAAAACCAATAATGTTAGTGCTGATATTGACTTTGACAAAAGGCTGGGGCAATTCAAAGTCAATGACGATAAAATTATCACCAAATTACCCGCCTGTCAGTACATCACAAAGGTAAATGAATTTACATGGGATATGAAAAGGCAGAAAATTGAGTTCAAGCCTTTTTCCGGTGCTTTACAGGAGTTTGTATCCATTGACGAAAAACAGGACTCTCTTCGCTTTGAAGGAAAAGATGCCGTTTATGACCTGAAGGATAATACCATCACGGTCAAGGAAGTGCCCTTTGTCATCGCTGCGGATGCTTTTATTTACCCTGATAGCAACTACGTCGTCATTGAGGGAGGAGGACAAATGCGTCGCATGGAAAATGCCCAAATAATTGCCGATACCCTGAACAAATACCACATCATTAATCGTGCAACGGTGCAGATTTTGGGTAGAAAGGAATACAAGGCGAGTGGTTTTTACGAATACAATCTACCCAGCAGAAAACAAGAAATAGAATTCCAAAACATTACCGGACAACGATACGGAAAAGGGAATCGAAAGACCAAGCAGGTCATTACCAAAGCCACCGGTGAAGTCAAAGAAGACGACCATTTTTACATTGACAAAAAGACGGAATTTCAGGGAACCATCAGTATGTCAGCCGATGATAAAAAACTAAAATTCAAGGGTTTTGCCCGGCTCGATGCCGACAAATTGCCTAAAAAGATTTGGTTTACCGTCAGTAGTGATGGCGACAAAAAAGACCTCGCAATCGCCTATAAAAAGCCCAAAAGTATCGATGGTGTACCCTTGGAAACGGGCATATTTCTTAGCAAGGAGACCTCTTTGCCTTATCCCAGCGTGATGATGGGTTTGTGGTTTAGAAAAGACAGAAGATTCTTTCCGGTGACCGGATTATTTAAGTACAAAGAAAAGACAGACCAGTTTATTTTTGGGGATTCTTCCCGCGTCATCGCCAATCAGTTACTGGGAGATATGCTCACCTATGATAATCGTTTTGGTACCGTTGAGGGGAGCGGTCGCTTCAACGTCTGTGACCAGGCAGATTATGTAAAAGTTGAGACAGCCGGAACAGCTAAAATTAAGTTCGGTACGCCACCGCCAGCTCCGGATGATGATATGATGCCCGACGATGATAATATGATGCCGGATGAGAGTGACTCCGATTCAATGCCCGACTTGGATGAGTCCGAACCGGCACCTGTCGCTGTCGAGGAAACGCCGCTCACGGCTGAGTTAATGACGGGAATCGAAATGTATATTCCGGAGAACCTAATTAAGATTGTCGCCAAGGATTTTGAAGCGTCGTCCTTTGCGACAACCATCATCTCCTACCTGACGGATATTAATTTCTACAAGGGGGCGGCGCTTAATTTATTCAAAGGAAAGCCCCAGGTGAAAAAAGCCATCGACGGCATGACTTCCGGATTTTTTGACATTTCCGCCAAGGATAATCCCTACACCTTTTTGTTTAGTAAACTAAAATTAAAATGGAATCCCAATTATCAATCTTTTATCACCACAGCCGATAAAACGGGAATCGTAGCCATCAACGGCAAAAACATCAACCGCATGGTAACGGCTTATGTTGAGCTAAAAATGCCCGCCAATGGTGACGATCGTGTATATGTTTACCTGAAAAGCCCAAGCGGATTGTTTTATTTCTTCGGTTACAGACAGGGGATCCTAAATATCGTCTCCGATAACCCCAGCTTTATGGATGAGATACAGAGCATGAAGCCCAAAGAATTCGTTCGCAAAATGAA
>JALVDO010000050.1 GCA_027008975.1 Saprospiraceae bacterium
GAGTTCTTTGAATTTTATGGTCGTTCCGTACTGGCTTTTTTACGGTGCCTTCCTGAGTTCGAACGGGTGGATGCGCATCACCAATTTTCAGGTGGCTGTTTTTTCGCTGGGGGTTTCATTGGGGGCCTTTATGCTCTTTTACCTTTATGCAAAAATGGGGCGCTGGGTTTTTCTGCATGCCACCCGCCTCGTGCGCAAGACCAATGCCATTGTAGGTTGGATATTTTTTGGACTGGGAGCTTATCAGTTGTATGTGGTTTTGTGAAGAATCTATTTTTTCACCATATAATCATAAAACCCTCTCGCCCTATGAGCTTTCCTTCTTTGCTCAAGACCAGATAGTACTGTCCGGTGGGCAGATGGCTGATGTCAATCCGGCCTGTGTGGGCGGGGAGGGAGAGGACTTCCTGCCCGCGATTGTTGTAGATGGTGATGTCGAAAGTTCCCTCTTCGTTGAGCTCCAGCCAACTGTTTGTGGGATTGTTGCGAATGAGCTGCTTTGTTGTGGAGGTATGCGAATCCAATGTACTCTGCAAGTAATCTATGGTGATGAGCATGGTTTGGGAACTGACCATTTGGTTGTCGAGCATGCCGCCGGCAAGGATGAATTGATTGGGGCTGATTTGGGCGATTCCCCGCAGGTCCATGACGGGGGGTAGCAGATTGTTGTAGGTCGTCAATTGGCCATCGCCGGGTTGATAGGCGAGTAGGCGTCCCCAGGGTGCGACACCGCCGGAGCCGTCATAAGCGATTCCGTCGAAGTTGTAGGTGTTGGCGGAGCCGCCGAGCCAAAAGGGCTGTCCTTCAAAAGCGCCTGCGGCCATCCGATAGCCTTTTGCGTCCGGATGCTCTTCGCCCATCCAGGTGATTTCTGCCGGATTGTCAGGATTGATGGCCCCTTTGCGAAAATGGGCTGTCGGCCCGAAGTTGCCGATGGATTCAGCGCCGCCGGCATAGTAAATGGTATCGCCAATGATGATTCCCGAGCCTCCGAAAACTTTCCAGGAAGAGCTGTTGGGCACGGGCGTGCCGCTCATCCAGCTATCCGTAGAGGGGTTGTATATCTGCACATTGGGGACGTTTGTGGTATTGCTCCAGCCCGAAATGACATAGATCAAGCTATCGCGCCATACTGCCTGTACCTGATCGTCTATGGGGATGGGTATGTCGGCGCCATCTGCCTCATAGGCATTGGTCTCAGGGTTGTAAATATGCACCTTGTTGGAAGAGGTCTCGTTGTAATTGCTGGCGACGTGGTAACCGCCTATGATGTATATTTTGTTTTTTACGGTACTTGCTGCGGCCGCTATTTTTCCACCCTGTGGGTCGGGCAGAGGTGGGATGGAATCCCACTGATTCGTCTGTACGTCATAGCGAAACGCATAGAGGTGGATGTCATACCAGTCTTTGGCAGGGCCTATGCCTGCAAAAGAAAACACATAGGGTTGTCCATCTACAGTAGCCGAAGCCACAGCATTGTTGCTGACAGCCACGGGCATGTCTGCCAACGGGCTCCAGGATATGGATTGGGAGGATGCCTGCTGTGGGGGAGTAGGAGGAGGAGGAGGAGGAGGATTTTGTTCATTTCACATTTGTAGTGCTTTGAATTATATGGTTAACACCAGTGTTCAGTTTTTTCTTTTCTTCCTCTTTCCATTTTTCAATAGCCATTTCTGCTATTTCTGCTTGTGCTAAGGCTATTTTTTCCAGAAGTGCCTTATTCCCCTTCAATTCTGCATCAGCTCTAATTTGATTTTGTGCTGCGGATATTTTAATGGAATTCTCTACAGCGCTGCTAAGTTTCTCTACTTTTTCCTTTTCCCTAAGAGCTGATTCGTGTTTAATTCTGTCCATAATATCATCATATGGCCCAGCTTCTGCCATGAGTTTGAACAAGACTGGCGCTACCTCTATGAATATAAATAAAAATGTGATTAACCATTTTGCCCAAAAAATGGCAGATTTTTCCTTTGTTAAAATTCCTAAGGCTTCTAAATGTGCTGCAAATCCGTTATAATTTTCTACCTTGTTGTCATAATTTTTAATTTTCGCATTTTGAGTATTTGTCATTTGTTGAATCTCTTTCAACAAGCTTTCCTTTTCATCCATTAATAGGGCTATCTGCTTATCAATCTTTTGGCCCTCTTCTTCTATTGCCCTTCCTTTATTTTCTGATAATAAAGTGATTTCTGCGCTTATTTTATCTTTATCTTTTCGAAGTTTATTTCGTATTTTAATTTCTTTATCTCTAAGATATTTTCTTCTTTTAATTTCCTTGGTTGATAGTGAATCATTTACCGCAGCCATGTATTGACTATGCAAAGAATTTACCCTTTTTTGTATTGTGTTTAACTCAGATAGCTTTTGTTTGTAGTCTAGCTGAAGTTCTTTTTTTCTTTCATCATAATATGCGCCCGCATTTTCTGTTAGCTGTTTTTTATTGTTTGTCAATTCTTGAATGCGACTTTCAAGAGTCGTTCTTCTTTTTTTTAATTCTTCAAAATGTTTATTGAATGAGACGTCCCTACTTTTTAAGTCTTCTGCCTTTTCTATTTTAAGGCGCTCGACTATCGTTTGGATTTCTGTTTCAAAGATTTTTAATTCTAATGGGGTTGAAATGACAAAGCCAATTAAAATAGCCATCAATAATCTTGGAGCTGCTATTTTCCATTCGTCTAAAGTGATTTTTTGAGTGCCATCTCCCTTGCCGATTGTTGAAACGATATACCTGTCTAGATTAAATATCAGCAAGCCCCAGAATCCCCCGAAAAAAAATGAGAGTATGGGAGATTTAAATGCTGTTAAAAATGCATAGCCGCCGGCAAAACTTGCCATTAGGGCTGTAAATAAAATAGTCCCCCCAACTCCAAAATATTTTGCATGGTCTGTTGGGCATTCTTCTAAAACCGGAATATTAACTCCAGCACACCACCACAAAAATCTATTTAAATATTTCATCTATTTGAGATTTAAAAGGTTGTTGAAAAAAGAGTGAAAATCCCAAGTTTTTTCTACTTGGATTTTGACGGGGTTATGTAAAAGAATATTATATTCGAATTTATTATTGATGATGGGGGGCGTAATTGTAGGAGCAATTTTGATCAGTACAGAGTTCTCAATATTTCCTATTTCTAAGTTTGGATTTGGGAACTGCGGTAAGGATACCTGTAGATTTGTAGTGTTTTCATATTTCGGAAATGGTACTTGGATCGATTTAATTTCTGGAGGTTGGAAAACTTTTATAGATAAAACTTGTTCAACTGTCGTATCCAATCCCCTTGCTGTTATTTTATATTCTGAATCGCACTTCGGTTTTATATTTATTTCTCCAGATAATGGAATCTTGCCAATTCCTTGATCTATCTCAACTTCAAGGGCATTAGCTACCTTCCATTTGAGAGTCATGCTAGCACCTCGCATTAATGCTTTTATGTCTGATTCGAATAGCTCGATGGTAGGAGGGCGCAGATAGAAGGTGAAAGGTTTTAAATCAGTATAATTTTCTGTCTCCAAATATATACCAAGAATTGAAAGTAGTTTGTCTGTCTCTATTGATAATCCATTAACATCATTGAAAATTTCTGAATTTTTAAAGTCAATAAAATCTTTTTCAGTAAATAATAAATATTGAGTGTCTTTAACTTTGTATTTGTACCACAAGCTAGGTTTTAAAATGAAAAGTTTTAGTGAGAGGTAAATTATTAATTCAGAAAAATAATCGGCCTTCATTGATGTTTTACGGCTTTTAAAACGCGAAGGATGCTGATAGCCTTTTAGTCCTGCAACTAATTCTTTTTCTCCTTCGATGGACGGGATGCAAAGAGAGTCATAATCAATAAGCTTAATATCTCTGTTAGATGTAACTATAATATTTCCTTCTTGGAGGTCTCCGTGAGAAATGAAATTTTCTCTTAACTCTTCGCACATTTTCATAAACTTATTGGCAAGTTCTTCTAATTTTTCTTTGTTGTTTAAGTTGTTTTCTATATATCTTTTTAGTAATAGGCCTTCAATCCATTCCATCCTAGTGACATCTACCTCTTCTCCATTTACTAGAAGGCCATTTTCTTCAAAAAAGAAATCTGCAAAATACGGCAAGTCAACTCTTGTTAAATGTTCTGCAATCAACTGATATCTTTCTTTCATGCTGCCCATTGAAGCATGCCAAACTCTAAAGGCCCATTTCTTAGAATCCTTTGTTAGTTGAAAAACCATAGTAAATCCTCCGGTATAGAAAAAAGGATTTCCATCTTTTTTACGTCTGATCCTTGCTCCTCTTAATTGAGGGACCTTTAAAAACAGATCTAAGTGTCTAACTGCTGTTACTATATCCAGTGTGTTCATTGTTACTAAAATTTATCAGTAATTTTTTTCTTGGTGGGAAAAGAGGTTGGCTTTCTCTTAGGGGGATTCGGCTGATTATCCCACTTATCACTAATCTCTCTTTTTGTTTTCTTCAGTTTGTCAAAAAGAAGTTCTTCCAGCGGCCTGAGTTGAGTTATATCCTTTTTCTTCAGCTCTTCAATTAATTTGCTTGTCAGTTTTGAAATGGGCTGTTCATTGGACGATTTAAGCTTTTTTATTAGAGCAGAGTTTCCCGGTTCTGATAAATCTTTTTCAGAAAAAAGAAGATGCTCTGTTTTGTAGCAATCTTTCCATAGGTAAGGTTCTTTAGCGAAAACGATTAGAGAGAGATATATTATTAATTCTGAGAAATAATCTAACTTTGAGTTTAAATTTTTATTTTTTTTCCTAGCGGGATGTTGATAGCCAGGTATTCCCTTTACTATGTCTCTCATTCCTTTTAAAGGTTTGATATACATTGAGTCATAGTCAATGACAACCAAATCTTCATTGCTTTTGATCAAAATGTTTCCATGTTGCAAATCTCCATGAGCAATATTTTGGGAGTGAAAATATGCTATCATATCTTTAAATTTCTCAGCTAGGTTATATAATCGTGTCGAATTGCCTATATTATTTTGTATATATTCTTTTAAGGTGTCGCCCTCAACCCATTCCATAAGTACAACCGGATGATAGTGCCCGTTTATCAGGATAGCATCGTCTATATACTTAAAATCTACAAAGTAATGGCTCTTTAGTGATTTTAAGTATTTTGAAATTTCTAGTGAACGCCTCTTTGCATCACCAATGTCAGCGATCCAAAGCCTTAGTGCAATTTTGTTTTTATTTTTTGTGTTAAATGGAAAGACGGTTGTATATCCTCCTGAGTATTGGATGATTCTTGTGCCTTTTCGAATGACACTTCCACCAATGAGTTGCTTAGCTTTAAAGCTTAACTGTGGATTCCTCATTGCCGTAACTATATCTGTCCTGGAGGGATAATTTGACATGGTAAAATCTGTTTAATGAATTAGGTTTCCATTTTCCTTGCTTTGTTTATTCTCTTGGGTTTTATTATCGTTTGAATCTTCAGTATCTTTGGGTGAATAATTTGCATTTTC
>JALVDO010000051.1 GCA_027008975.1 Saprospiraceae bacterium
AAGTTTGAAACGAAACAAAGTTTTGTCTTGTCCTGAAATAACTTGACTCGAAAAGTCAATAAAATTCAGGATTATGAGAAGAAAAGTAAATCGATTTCCGGACGATGTTGCCTTAAAAATAGCAACAGAGTATTTAACCACGAGTGCCTCTATAAGAGAACTGCAAGAAAAGTATGGATTCACAGGTGCAGGAACACTTTATAATTGGATTCGTAAATTTGGGCTTTCAAAACCAGATAAAGAAACGCTTAAAATACATCAAATTATGGAGAAGGAAAAAGAGAAAAATAAGCGCTCCAAAGAGGATATTGAAAAAGAGAATAAGGAGTTAAAAAGGCAATTGGAATTTGAAAGATTAAAATCAAAAGCCTATGAAAAGATGATAGAAATAGCGGAGCGAGAATTATCTATTTCTATAAAAAAAAATTTTGGGTACAAACGGTAATGGAGATGCAAAGAGAAGAGTATACAACGGTTAAGGCTATTTGTAAAGTGTTTGAGCGAAGCAAACAGTCTTATTATCAACGTATTTCATACGTCTATCAGGAGGAAGTAAAAGGCGATATAGTGTATCAGGAAATTTCGAAACTGAGAAAGTTAATGCCACGAATAGGAGGGAGGAAACTTCATAGTATATTAAAGGAAAAATTACCGGAGGAATTGCAAATGGGTAGAGACAAATTTTTTGATTGGTTGCGCGATAACAATCTGTTGGTAAAGAAACGAAAGGTAAGGGTATATACTACAAACTCACATCATTGGCTACACAAGTATCCATACTTGCTTGAAGATTATACCCCCACGGGAGCTAATCAATTGTGGGTCAGTGATATAACGTATATTGACACGGAAGAGAGCGTAATGTATTTATTTTTGTTAACAGATGCCTGGTCGAAGAAAATATTGGGCTGGAAGCTATCGGATAACATGCGGGCAGAAAATGCGATAAAAGCCTTAAAAATGGCATTAAAACAGTGGGAGAACCGGACATCCGGGTTAATCCATCACTCTGATCGGGGCGTGCAGTATTGTAGCGAAAAATACGTTCAATTGTTAGAAAAGAATGCCATAAGAATCAGTATGACTCAAGATAGCAATCCTTTGGATAATTCAATAGCAGAGCGGATAAACGGCATATTAAAAGATGAGTGGATATACGATAAAAAGCTTAAAACATGCCAAGGAGCCATAGCTTACACCAATAAGATAATCAACATCTATAATAATGACCGGCCACATTTGAGTTTGGGGATGCGAACGCCGAATTACTTTCATGAGGAAGCCCCGAGAGAAGAACAGCCAAAAAAATTATGGAAGAATTATAATGTTAATAGAAACAAAACAGAACAGGGGTGGGAGGTGACAACGCCATAATTTATTTTTTCAGTCGGCTCATTTTTCTTTGTTCCGCTACGCTTCACAAAGAAAAATGAGCCGACTGAAAAGCTTTCCAAAGGAAAGCTGAAAGAACAAAAAAATAATTGTAAGTAAATATAAATAAATGTTTAACTTTGACAAAATAAGAGTCAAGAAAAATCAGGACGATACAAGAATTAGAATGTGAATAAGAAAAACAAGGAACAAATTTTCACGCAAAGACCGCCCATACGGGCACAGCAAAGGTCGCAAAGGAATTTGTTTTAAAACGAACCGAGCTCAACAACAAGAAACAAGGAACACCAAACAAAAAAACAAGGAACAAGGATCACGCCTTGGCTTCGAAGGTAGCACTGTGTTCAAAATCTCGAAAATCAACGGCTGCAACCCCGGAAATGCCTTGTTCTGCCATATAGACCCCATAAATGGTATCCACCGCTGCCATCGTCAATTTGTTATGGGTGACAATAATAAACTGAGACTCCGATGAGAAACGTTTAATGATTTTGTTGAATTTTACAATATTAGCATCATCCAACGGTGCATCAACCTCATCAAAAATACAGAAAGGTGCTGGCTTGAGCAAATAGAGTGCAAACAGCAGCGCTATGGCCGTTAGTGTTTTCTCTCCACCTGATAACTGACTGATGGTCTGAGGGCGTTTCCCCTTGGGTTTTGCGACGATTTCTATCTTTGATTCGAGCGGATTATCCGGCTCCAAAAGTATGAGATCACAATTATCATCCTTGGTGAACAAACTACGGAATACTTCTATAAAATAAAGCCTTGCCCTGCTAAAGGAATCCAAGAACTGTAGTGTTGCAGTTTCCTCAATTTCTTTAATGGTATTCATCAGAGATTCCTTGGCATCCACGATGTCATCCCTTTGTTGTGAGATGTTATCGTGACGCTCCTTCATCTCGTCGTAGGCTTCCATCGCCATTGGGTTGATTTCGCCATAATTTTCCAATCTACGTCTTGCCTTTTCTACCTTCAATTCCAGTTCTTCGGGAATGGCATCCGGGTTGGTCAATTCGAGTTTTAGAGCATCGTTGATTTCGATATTAAACTCAATTCGCAAGCGTTGTGCCATGGAGGTTACTTTGAATTTAATATCGGTGTATTTCTCTTTGAGTTGGTTGACCAATATTTGAGTATCCTGGCGAAGTCTGGACACTCTGCGCAGCTCGTCCTCAATTTCGTTGATACCACCACGAGCTGAAAAATACGCTTGCTCAACATCGGTCAGGGCTGCTTCTTTCTCCTTGCGCAAATCATAGCGCTCCAATAAATCCCTCTCAAGATTTTTAACTTCCTCAGCGATGGAAAACAACTCTTGCTGATGAGCAGAAACCTGCTGGGTGTTCGTTTCCAGTGTCGTCATAATTTCCTCCAATTGCTTTTCGCGGAAGGCCAATTCGCGTTGTAAGGAGGTAACGAGATTCTGTTGCCGGATAAAAGCGATATTTTTTTCATTGAAATTGGTAGAAGCCTGACTCATCTTCTCCGCAATAGCGCGATAAGAACCATCCATCTGAGCAATAGATAATTGTATCTTCTCAATAGCTTTTCCCTTCTCCTCTAAATCCTTCTCAATTATTTCATTCTCAATTTTAAGCCGTTCAATGGCTGCATTAGATTCGTCGAACTTTTGAGTTGTTTCGGCGAGGAAGGATTCAAAATTTTCGAGGCGAGTAGCAAAGGACACCCTGTTTTGTGCTAATTCACTAATTTGTTGTCGCAATTGTTGTATATCCGGATTCTTTGTCTGATTTTTTAATTTTTCGACCTCAGCTTTTAATTGGTAATATTGTCCGGAAATGCGATTTTCTTCCCGTTCCAACTGCTGAATAGTTGTTTCCAGCACTTCCAGATTCTTTTTTCGTCCAATCTTTTTTCCTTCAAATAATCCAATGGAGCCACCGGAAATACTGAATTTCTTTTTAATAAAATTACCACTTTTTGATAGTAGGACGGTATTGCCCTGCACTTGTTGTCCCAGGTCATCACTATTAGTCACTACAACATTCTCGAGAAGATAGCTACAAAGTGTTCGGTATTCCAAATCCGTCTCAACGAGATCAATCGCATCCTGAGTGCCGGGCAGCAAATTGATAGCAGGCTGATAATCTTTAAAAGCATCGAGTAAGAAAAAGTTGGCTTTTCCCTTTTGGCTTCTACTTAATAATTTTATAGCCTTCTGAGCTGCCTCAAAATCCTTGACAACGTAATAATTCAATACCGGCTCCAAATAGTTTTCGATGGCAACGCGATATTCTTCGTTGACATAGATAATGTCGGACAAAAGCGGTGCGGCCTCCTGTTTCCAGTCCTTGTTCTGACTCAAAAACTTGATAGACTCGGGAAAGCCCTCCAAGTTTTCAATCATGCTTTGGGTTAGTTTGAACTCATTGCGTTTGGCATCTAATTGTCGATTAAGCCTAGTTAACTTATTGGATAAATCTTCCAATTTTTTTTCTGCAGCAATAATCTGTTCGAGCCGGTTTTCTTCTGCCTGCTGGAGTTTCTCCAGCTTAATACTTAAAACGCTCTCTTCGTCTTTGATTTCATCAACCTTTGAGCGAAGTGAAGACACCTCCTTAGAGCGAATTTCTATATCGAGTTTATTTTGCTCTATTAACCGCTGGTAATTATCAATCTCATTGAGGTTAACTGCTTTTTGCTTTTCCAGAGAAAATAATTCTCTTTCGATTTCCTGTTGTTTATTTGCAATGGCATCTAATTCTTCCTTTGCACTCCCGTGGTTTTCCTTAATCGACTTCAAGGCTTCCTCCGCTTTATCCAATTCCGCTTCTAATCGAGCTTCTTCCCGTTTGGCATCCTGCAAATCGAGCCGATAATTCTCAATACTTTCTGTAAAGTTTTTAATTTTCGAGGATGCAGATTGTATCTCTAGAGAAGCTTTTTCCTTGTTTTGAGTCAGAAACTGTTCCTTCTGTTCCAGCATTCTTTTCTCGTTTTCCAATGCCCGGATACGTCCTATTAAATCATTCAACTCGCGTTGACTGTCTGAAAGTGCCTTCTCCTTATCTACATTGGCCTTTCTCACTGCTTCGAGATTGGCTTCTAATTTTTTGATTTGAACTTCATAGCTGCGATACTTATCCTCTCCTTCCGTCAGTTGTGTACGGATTTGCTTTTGCTGCTCCTTGTATTGATTAATTTTTAATACTGCAAGATCGATGCTGTTAACCCGATAGGATTCCTTTATCTCAAAGTATCGCTTGGCGCGTTTAGCCTGTTTTTCGAGGGTAACGAGGTTATTATTGATTTCGTAAAGCAAATCTTCGATTCTATCTAAATCTTCACTCGTACTTTTTAATTTATTGAGTGTCTGTCTTTTGCGCACCTTGTATTTAGAAATCCCTGCAGCTTGTTCAAACATCTTTCGCCGGGAGTTATCCTTATCCGAAAGGATGTCGTCAACCATTCCGAGTGCAATAATAGCGTAAGAATTAGAACCAATACCTGTATCGAGAAAAAGTCCCGTGATGTCCTTAAGCCGGCAAGGGACACCATTTAAGCGGTATTCACTTTCGCCGGTACGATAGAGCATTCGAGTGATGGTAACGGTTTGATATTCTGTAGGAAGAAGGTTTTTGGTGTTCTCAAAGGTAAGGGAGACAGATGCGACACCGCCCGGTTTTCTTTTTTTGGTTCCGTTGAAGATAACACTAGACATCTGATCCAAACGAAGCTCTTTACTTTTTTGCTCACCAAGCACCCACCGTATTGCATCAACGATATTGGATTTGCCCGAACCATTAGGACCGATAATACCAATGACATCCGCACCAAAGTTGATGACGGTCTCATTAGCAAAACTTTTAAATCCCTTAATTTCCAGACTTTGCAATCGCATAGCCCGCAAAATTAATATATTTATGAATTATACAAGGAAAAATAGCGATTTTTTTGGGAATAAAACACAGCATCAAGGCGATAACTTCGTAGTCCCTACGGACAAGAAGGTGTCACCTTGATGCGAAATAGCAGTAGATATTGCTTTTGTAACTGGTTTCCATGCACACTT
>JALVDO010000052.1 GCA_027008975.1 Saprospiraceae bacterium
CCTGCCATAAAGATGATTCTCCTGTTATGGAGGCTGCTATGGAGGATTTTGAGGGGATATTGGAGGCGGCATCTAAGGTCTGCGTCTTACCTGATTTTGAGTAACCTCCGACCCCCGAGTTGACGAAGGAAGATCGGGGAGCGATTTTTAGAAACGAAGTTGTTTTGAGATTGCTTTCAGAAGTCGTTCCCGCAAAGGTTCACGCAAAGGACACAAAGAGCGCAAAGGTTCGCGCAAAGACCGCAAAGAGCGCAAAGAATCTCTCAGTCTCTCGGTCTCTCCGTCTCCAATTCTCACAACTCATTCACTCATTTCCCGCTAAGGCACGCCAAGGTTTCGCAAAGGAGCGCAAAGAATCTCCCACCCCCTAAGTCTCTCAGTCTCCCACTCTCTCAGTCTCCAATTCTCACAACTCATTCACTCCTCCCTCCCTTCGGTCATGAGGCAGGCATTCAAATCCGTATAAATCCTTTCAATCCGTGTTATCCGCGTTCCCCTTCATTCACTCATTCACTCCTCCCTCCCTCCCTCGTTTCTGTCGGGAGGCAAGCCTTCGGTTATGAGGCAGGCATTCAATCATTCACTCATTCAATATACCCACGAATCAACGCCACAATCTCCTTCATATTCGGCAGTCGGTGTCCTCCGGTTTCGTACCAGTGAATAACAGCATTGGGATATAAAAATGGAGTAGGGGAGTGGTCTAAAATCTCATCGTCTTTGGCGAGGAAAAAATGTAAATTCTTTTGTTTGACTTTTGAGGTGGCTGCTTCTTTCATCAGGCGTAGTTTTTCAAGGTAGGATTTTTTGAAAACGTATTTCCGTTGTTTTGTCCACGTCTGAAAGGTGCCAATACCCCGGTCATCAAGGGTGATATGTGGGCGCAGCGAAGGGTTGAGCAGGAAGCACGGCAGGTCGTACATAGCGGAGAAATACCAAGCATAGAACCCACCAAGCGAAGGCGCTATAAGGAAGACTTTCCCTTCTGCTGATTCAATTAGTTGCTTTACTTCCCGTACAACCAAGTCCGGATTTGCAGGATAATCCTTTGCTGAAAAATGAAAGTCGGGAAAGCCCTTGCGTACCGCTTCAACTCTCGGCCCAATTCCATCACCATTGAAACCATGAATGTATATTATTGTGTTTTTTTGCATTTGTGACTACCTATGTGGAGGAATAATTGCACAAATATAAAAAAGTTGTGTTGTTATTGCGATTACAAAAGAGGCGGTATGATATTGAGTAGGCAATACATCCGACAAATGGAGATAATTCAATGAAAAAAGGATGTGAAATTTGGACTTTTTCTTTCTTGCCGGTATCTTTGTGGCCTAATCCAATCACAATATCTATTCAAATCGGTCTCGCTCCCCTTGGACCGTGGTTTTTTGTAAGGTAATATTCACTCAATAGATTATTTTGCATTTATTTGCCGTGGGGCAGGTAAAGCGAAGGGGCTTGTTTTTAACGGGACATCTATTATACCATTCGTATTTCATAACAATTACTACTTATTATGTCACTGAAATCACACTTTATCGTTTTAATTGCTTTATTGAGCTTCAGGTCTGTTCAGTCACAAGTACTTGAAATAAAACCGGATTCAGACCTTGCCAATCAGCCTGAATGGGTTCAGCTAATGTATCAGGAACAGGCGGACCCGGATGAAGTTGCGGAAGCCTATGAAGCTTATTATAAAACGCACGATTTTGTAAAAAATATTCACACACAGTATTATAAACGCTGGCAACGCGCAATGCAGGAGGATGCTACCGGGTGGTTTGCATCCGGAGGGAAGATAGCCCCTTCACGCATTAGAGCACTCGAAGCGGATTATTTAGATCGTACGAAGGCATTAAGACTCGAGAGGGGCCCCAGTTCAGCTTGGGAATGTATCGGCCCCTTTGATTTTGATAAAGAATCCGTCTCGCGTAGTTATGCTGCTGGAGCAGCGCATGTTTATACCGTGGAGCAATCAATTTCCAACCCCAATATCTTGTATGCAGGGACAGCTACGGGCGGTGTTTTCAAATCTGTCGACAAGGGATTACATTGGACATTGGTTACAAAAGACATGATGATTAATGGTTCCAGTGCCATTGAAATTGACTATACCAATCCTGATATTGCATTTTTTGGATCGGGAGGTAGTTTGTACAAAACAATCGATGGGGGAGTTACTTGGAATCCGGCCGGTTCGCCGTCTTTTCAAGCTGAGACGCACTATATTAACGACATCGTTATGCAGCCCAATAATAATCAGGTCATCTATTTATGTGCATCCGATGGTTTATTTAAGACGACGGATGCAGGTAGTAACTTTACAAAAATTGTAAATGGCACCTTTCAGGAATTGGAGTTTAAACCAGGTGATGTGAATACCATTTATGCAGTTAGGCAAATAGGGAATCATACTGAATTTTACAAATCTACAGATGGTGGGGTTACATGGGTGCTGAGCATAAGTGGCTGGCCGGGCGTGATTTCTTTTTCTCAAACACCTTCTTTTGTTGCAGGTGGCTTGGGTGGTGCTAATACCGATTATATCAAATTCGCTTCCAATCCCAACCTTGGCAATGCGACAACCCCGAATTTCACCATTGAAATGAACATAAAAGTTGATTCTTGGCAGGGCGACCCCGCAATTTTGTCAAATAAAGACTGGGCATCCGGTTTTAACAAAGGATTCGTTATCGTTGCAAACACCAATGGGACTTGGGGTTTTAATATTGGGAACGGTACAGATAGAATTGATATAGGAGGTGGAGATATTGATGACGGCGTGTGGCATCATATTGCCGTCACATACGATGCCACAGGCATGAAAAGAACATACCAAGATGGTGTCAAAGTGGATTCGTCAAATACGCAAATAGGTAATAACGTTGGCACACTTCTTGATCTCGCGCTTGGTCAGGATGGTACGCTTTCCTATGGTAGTGCCATCGGTCTGCAAGTAAGCGAAATACGGATATGGTCAAGTGTTTTAAGTGCCGTTACCCTCAACGATTGGCGGTGTTCTGCATTGGACAATACGCATCCCAATCACGCTAATCTCATTCACCACTGGAAAGTTGACGAAAATGCCGGCACATTAGTCCATGATAGTGCCGGAAATAATAATGGTACTTTTATGGGTAACCACAGCTGGACGAGCAACCACGTAATGAATTGTATTGAATCCAGTTTGGACATTAACGAAGACCAAAAACGAGTAGAGATTGCCATCTCCGCTGATGCACCTAATAATGTTTATGCTCTTGCGACGGGAAAAGCCAATGGAGGCTCGGGATTATATGGCGTTTATAAGAGTACAAACTCAGGTGATAGCTGGACATTTACCTGTTGTGGCCCCCAACCGGCAGGCTTCCCGAGTGCAAGTAATCCCAACCTGATGGGATGGTCTGATCAGGGGCTTGATAATGGAGGCCAATATTATTATGATTTGGCATTTGAGGTTGACCCCAATGATGCTGATAAAATCCACGTGGGTGGAGTGAACCACTGGGTCTCTACCGATGGTGGCGTTTCCTTCACTTGTCCTGCCAAGTGGAGTCATGTCGATAAAGTGAATTATGTGCACGCCGATATTCACGACATCCGTCATTACGGTAGTGATTTATGGTTTGCTTGCGATGGCGGGATTTTTTACTCAAATGATGGCGGGGCAACTATTAATCGTAGGCAATTTGGAATTGCCGGATCGGACTTCTGGGGCTTCGGTCTCGGAAAAACAGATCCGGAGGTAATGCTGGGAGGTACCTATCACAATGGTACTCTTTTAAAAGACCATAACGTTTATCACAATGGTTGGCTATGTACGGGAGGCGGAGATAATGTTCGAGGCTTTGTAAATGATGGAGATCCTCGTGTCGTTTATTATGATTCCGGTAGAAAGAGATTATCCGGAGACCGACTTCAGGCATTCCAATCTTTACCTTTGAATCTACAACCCAATGCTTCCTATACTGTTGGCAAAAGTAGCAATATTGAATTTTTTCCGGAAAATACGAATAGTTTCTATCTTGGAAATGATACCAAAATATGGAAAACCCTCGATGGTGGTGAGACCTTCACCGAAGTGCATGATTTCGGAAGTCAGGTTGGAGAAATTCGGGTCTCCGGAGCGGATTCCGATGTTATATATTGTACGACATTTTCGCCTTCTTCAAATATTTGGAAATCAACAGATGCAGGAGCGACCTGGTCTTCCATTACCCCGGCGGGTAGCTATAGACGATATGACATTGCGGTAAGCAATAGTAATGCCAATGAAATTTGGGCAAGCCGATTCGGTACAACGGGAGCTAACCGTGTTTATCACTCAACCACAGGCGGTGCATCATGGACGAATATTACCGGCTCAGGGATGCCAGGAGAAAAAATTTCCAATATTGTATGTCAGCAAGGAACCGACGGAGGTGTATATGTAGGGACTAAAAGAGCTGTGTATTACAGGAACAATAGCATGAGCGACTGGGTTCTTTTCAATAATAATCTGCCTGCCAGCACTTATTCTACTAAATTGATTCCCAACTATGAGATAGGAAAGTTATACAATGGCTCCAACAGAGGTGTTTATAGGGTCGATTTTTACGAAGCTTCAAATCCCGTAGCGCAAATAGCAGCAGATAAAACGACGCTGTACTGCACTGGCGAGCAGGTGCAATTTTCGAGCAATTCGACAGCTTCTGCCAATGCCACTTATAATTGGAGCTTCCCGGGTGGAACGCCTTCTTCCTCTACCGCCAAAAATCCATTAGTTACCTATAATACCTCGGGCAATTATATGGTCAGTTTATCCGTAACCGATGGAGGTGTCACAAATACGCAGACGAAGCAGGATTTTATTACGGTTGGGGATAATTGTGCGCCGGAAACTGTTCCGGGAAATGCCTTGTCTTTGGTGGATGGCATTAATGATTATGTTAAGACTCCGGCAATGAATTTAAACACTAATACGGTTACTTTTACAGCATGGCTCAAACGATCCGGTAATCAAAACTCCTATGCAGGCATTATGTTTTGTAGGGGCGGAACAACTACTGCCGGATTGAACTTCAAAAACAATAACAACCTTGGTTATCACTGGAATGGTGGCAATTACAGTTGGAATTCAGGACATGTTGTGCCGGATGGAGAGTGGACACACGTAGCACTTGTCATCGAGCCAACCAAGGCAACCATTTACATGAATGGCATTCCTGCTGTGCATGCTGCCAATCATCCAGCGGAAGCCTTTGACGCCGGTTTACTCATTGGGGGAGAACCTAATAATAATAGAAAGTTTAAAGGCTTAATGGATGAGGTATGTGTATTCGATAAAGCACTAAGTCAGCAGGAAATCAGGGAGCTAATGCATTTAACCAAGCCGATGGGAACACCTAATTTGATTCATTATTATCAGTTTAACGAAGCCTCTGGCAT
>JALVDO010000053.1 GCA_027008975.1 Saprospiraceae bacterium
ACTGTCAAAATGTTATCATCAGCGGTGTAGGTGCAACAATAGATATCAATAGCGCCAACGCGAAAGCGGCATCTATCTCCATTGTCAATGGAAATACCCTCAATATCAAAGCAGGAGCAGTACTGACCATTGATGGCAATGGCAACAATTTATCTACCGATGGTATCAATGTGTCAGGCATAGGTGCGGTTATCAATAATATGGGGTCTATTGTCTGTACGAATTCAAAAAGGCGGGGACTGAACGTCAATACGGAGGGGGCATTTAATAATAGTGGTACCCTAACGATAAGCAATTATAACCTTCATATTCAGGCTTATCATGGTATTGAGCTTTTCAATACGGGGCAAATGAATAATACGGGCAGTATTACCATTACCTCCAGCGTATCCAATTTTGATACCGATGGTATTTCCTGCAAAAGCAGTGCTTCCTTTACCAACACGGGCAGTATAAATATCTCCAACATTCAGGGGTCCAGCTCGGAAGCTATCAGCAATGAAGCCACCTTCACCAATGATAACGGCGGCACAATCACCGTCAATACGGTCGGCAATAGTTTTGGCTTGCTCAATACCTCTGCTACGGCACAATTCATCAATAATGGTAGTGTAAGTACCAGCAATACCTTCTCATCGGGGATACGCAATGAGACCGGAGCGCTTTTTGGCGGAAGCGGAAGCGCTACGATGGATAATTTCGAGAATATAGCTAATATTTCCCCCGGTAATTCTCCGGGAGAACTTACCTTGAATGGCAATTTCACTAATACGGATACTTATACGGTTGAGGTCAATAGCAAGGCGGGTATCGGCGTTGGGCATGACCACCTTCAGGTCAATGGAGATGTCAACCTCAGCGGTACCATCCAGATTACCAATAATACCCCGGGAGGTACGCTGCTCAACGATGATAAATTTATTGTGCTTTCTTATACAGGCAGCAGAACGGGTGATTTTACGGATGCTAAACTTGATATGTTTCCGGCAGGCTGGGTCGTGACGACCGATGCGCCTTACTGCGGCAAATGTATTGTGGTAAACGGTCCCGCAGCGATACTTCCGGTTGAGTTGACTGATTTTACCGCCCAAAAAGAAGACAAAGGGGTGCAACTCAACTGGTCGGTAGCGACAGAGACCAATAATGAAGGCTTTGAAATTCAGCATAGCACCGATGGGAAAAACTGGAGTAAAATCGGCTGGGTAGCAAGTCATGGCACGACGAGCACCTCAAATGATTACCGTTTTTGGGATGAAAACCCCGAGTCCGGCTATAATTATTACCGCCTGAAGCAAATCGATTTCGATGGGAATTTTGAGTATTCCAAAATCGTCGCTGTCAACTTCGGCAGAGGAAATGTCATTAGTTTTTACCCCAATCCGGCAAGCAAAGAATTATTCCTTTCCGGTGAGAAATTAACCAATGGTATTGTGGAAGTTTACAACACATTGGGACAAAAGATGCCAATGACATTCATCAGTAAAGGGGAAAAAGAAATTCGTCTGGACATGTCTCAACTAAAGACCGGACTTTACATCGTAAGTATTCTTCGCGAAAACGGGCAGCGAGATTCCAAACAGATTCTAATCAATCGGAAGTAGCCACAGTGTTTATGAAAAATAAAACAAATAAAATATTGTGGGTATTGTTGTTGCTCGGCCTGTCGTTTACAACACCACTCCCGGCACAGCGCAATCAAATCACCTTCCGGCATATTTACTTTGATGATGAAGGGAACGGATTGCCAACGGACCACATTGGCTCGGTGTATCAGGATAGAGACGGGGTGATGTGGTTGTGTACGGACGACGGGCTGGTGAAGTATGACACCTATCGCTATATATATTTCAAGTTCGATCCGGAAGACGATCAGACGGTTTCCAATAATAAAATCAACTGTTTTTTGGAGGCAACTGATGGTACTTGTTATGTAGGTACAAAAATAGGATTCAATATTTTCGATAAAAAAACGGGGAAGTTTAAGCGCTTTTTGCACCGTTCGACTGATTCTACGACCATTAGCCACAACGAAATCGCGGATGTTATTCAGACTGATGATGGGCGAATACTGGTTGCTACGCATGCCGGAATTGATGTTTTTAATCCCCTTAGCGGGAAATTTAAAGCCATCCCGAAAACGACGGACCTGAGAATCCATGATTTAGTTCAGACGGCTGACAAAAAGATATACGCCGGCACTGAAAACGGGTTGTTGATTTTTCAAAACAAGGTGTCACAACACATCCCATTAATACAAAAGAAGGAGCAAATACCCGTCGCCGTAAGAGCCGTTTTTCAGGATAGTAAAGACAATATTTGGCTGGCGACCAATGATGGGTTATACCGATTCTTTCCCAAGACTTTAGAGTATGAAAAGGTATTTTTGGGCGAAAAATTCAAAACCATTAGCTGTACCTCCATTGCGGAGTATCCTAAGAATGGGCAGTTGTTTGTTGGCACGCGAAAACATAGCTTGATACACTACGATATCGGACGGGGCAAAGTCGTTCGATACTACGAATACCTCGCTGAGAACAGGGCGGGATTATCCGACCCTTACGTCAGAGGATTGACAGTGGACAGTCATCACAACCTTTGGATAAGCACGGGGATTGGGCTGAATATTATCAATCCTCCGGGGCAGCAGTTCAAGATATATGATAACGATCCCATTGCCTTTAGTAAACTGAATTACACAAGAATAATTTACGTTGATTCCAGGTCGAATATTTGGATGAATACCAGACGCGGGCTTTGCCGCAAGCTCCATTTGCAGGATGAAGTTATTCCGGTGACTATCCCGCCCAACAAAGCAACGGATAATCTGGTGATTCCCGCAATATGGGAGGATAAAAACAAAGATGTCTGGATAGCGGTTAATAATACCCTTGTCAAAGAAGTGAATGGTACGAAACGCTTTCGACAGGAGATTCCTTCGTCTTTTTTTAAGTACAGTACCATCCAAAAAGTGGTGGTGGATGTCAATGACCCCGACTTACTTTGGATAACCACCTCTACGGGACTTTGCACCTTTAATATGCAAACGCACGACTCCCATTGGATGCTTCCAAGTGATTACCTCAAGGATATTTCAGATAATCGAACAAGGCTGCTTACCCAACAAGAGAACGGGAGTATTTGGTTTACCATTCCGCGGAATTTATGCGTCTATCACCCCGAGCGGGATGTTATGGAAAGCTACCTGATTGACCCCACGGACAGCCTATCACTAATATCCTCCAAAATTGAAGATATGGTTGCAACGGATAACAGAATTTACATAGCCGGTGATAAATCTTTTAGCTATTTTGATATAGCCAAAAAACGTTTCGTCAACCATACGATGAAAAATAACCCGCAATTGAAGGTGTCCGGATTTGCTGCTATTACACTTTCAGATAAAGGGGAGGTTTGGTTTACCGGCAAAGGCAACTTGTTTCGATTCAGACCTCGCACCGACGAAATCAAGACTTTTGTAACCTTCAATCTTACCTCAGGCTGTGTAAAAAGGTGTGATTTTAGGATGAAAAACGGCAATATTTTATTTGGGTCAAAACGGGGGATTATGGTCGTCAATCCCGATAGTATCCCCAAAGATACCATTGTGCCACGTGTGCGAATTGCCAAAATATCGGTTTTCAATAAGGAGTACCAATCAGATGTTGCACCTGATTATTTGGATGCCGTCAACCTGAATTACCACGAGAATGATTTGACATTTGGCTTCACGGCTTTATCTTACATCGTCAAATCCAAAGTGGATTATTTGGTGAAGATGGATGGCATCGATAAGGATTGGGTATATATCGGCTACCAACGCGAACAGGAATACCTCGATCTGAAGCCCGGCGAATATACCTTTTGGGTCAAGGCAATAAATAACGACGGGATTGAGTCGAAGCCGGTATCCATCCCGATTACCATTCGCCCTCCATTTTGGGAAACTTATTGGTTTTACTCCCTCATTACCGCTATTTTAGGGCTAATCCTCTACCTCTTATTTGCCAACAGGCAAAAGACCATTTTACTAAAAAAAGAAAAGAAAATAGCCGAACAACACGCCCGTTATAAAAGCCAATTCTTATCCAATATGAGCCACGAGATACGGACTCCCATGAATGCCATTATGGGCTTGAATAAATTAATGATGGCGTCCGACTTGAACCCCACTCAGAAAGAATACACCGAAGCAATTGATTTGTCCTGCGAAAACCTGCTGCGCATTATCAATGACATTCTCGATCAGGCAAAAATTGAAAGTGGGAATCTGAGTATCGAGAAGACGGTATTTGATATTCGGAAAGTAGCCCGGCAAATCAACACCTTGTTCCGAAAGAGTACCGACGAGAAGAATTTGGAATTCAAAGTCGAGGTCGATGATAAAATTCCAGCGACCATTGTCGGCGATCCCACCCGCCTTTTTCAGGTGCTAACCAACCTCATCGGGAATGCTATCAAGTTTACGAAAAGGGGAGGTGTTAGTCTTTTCATTTCCTTGCGGGAACACCAATTGGATAAATGTACCCTGTACTTTGAAGTGAACGATACCGGTGTCGGAATACCCGCCGATAAATTGACCCGAATATTCAAGTCCTTCGAGCAGATAGAGCATACCGATAACGCTGGTTTTTATGGTCAAAGAGGTACCGGTTTGGGGTTGTCCATCGCCAAGAAGTTAATCGAGCTACAGGGCGGTGAGATTCAGGTGCGCTCCAAGGTCGGTGTGGGAAGTCGTTTTTTCTTTAGCCTGCCTTTTGATATTAGGAGTACGGAGGCACGAGAAACAGTTACTTCAGCCACGATGGACTTTCCGAAAAACCTAAAAATCCTGCTGGTAGAGGATACACCTATCAACCGCTTTTTAGTCATAGAATTACTCTCCAAAAATCTGCCCGGCGTAGCCATAGAAAGTGCCGAAAACGGACAAATAGCAGTCGAGAAAGTTGCAACCAAAGCCTACGATTTAATCCTGATGGATGTAAAAATGCCCGTCATGAACGGATTGGAAGCCACCAAAGCAATCCGACAAAAAGCCGACCCATACTTCAAGGAAGTACCCATTATGGGGCTGACCGCCAATGTCATTCCCCAGCAAATAAACCAATGCTTCGAAGTAGGCATGAATGAATGTGTCACTAAACCCATCGACGTCGAAGAGCTGCTCACCAAGATTGGAAAGTTGATGTCCTGCGGGACAAACAACCTTGCTCGGTGCGACTTGTAGTCGCCAACCGCACAGAAATTTTGGTTTTTAACCTTTGGTTTTGTGCGTTTTTTGGCTTAAAGCGATTCCATTTCCACCAACCAATTTCACTACTGACGAGGCTACGCCTGTTACTGACGAACTTCGTTGTCAGCACAGGGCAGCATCTATCGATTTTAAATTTAGCCTTTAGCCTTTAGCCTTTAGCCTTTAGCCTTTT
>JALVDO010000054.1 GCA_027008975.1 Saprospiraceae bacterium
CGTTGCAATCAAAAAATCACAATATTCTTCATCCGGATTCTGCTCAATATACCCGATAGGTGTCAAATCTCTTCCGTCAAACGCGGGATAATTTACAGGATATTTAAAAGCCTTAAAAATGAAGTTATCATTGATAAAGAGGTCGTCTCCCTGTGAAACGGGCATGCCGTTCCTCATCGGAATTTTGTATTCCCACACAACATCTCCTTCCGCCGTCAGCTCAAATAAATATTCTTGCCTTCCGACCACGATAAAAATATTGCCGTTGGGCAAAACCTGTGCAGAGGACAAAATATTGGAATACATCTTTTGCGTATCGGGATGGACAATGCTATTTTCAAATTCAAATGGTGGAAATCGTCCGTCAAATTGCTCATAATCGCCTAAATACATATTCCAGGAGGATTCAAAAATCTCAACGGAAGAATAATCGGGTCCTACCCTGTTGTTAAAACAGACAATCTCTCCGAAATGAGGACCTCCAAAAGGAATAAGTTCATTCACCCAGTGAGCATTGTGTTGGAAAAACAGAATTTGATCTGTACTATCCCCCTTTTGGTAAGCCTGAGGATTGCCCACGCGGTAGAGCAAATCACCCCCATGACCAAGCGCTCCTCCACTATGCCCGGCAGCTTCTGCCGTCGTCGTGCCATGATCGATTATCCATATTTCGTTAAAAGCAGGAACTCCAAGCATTACCTGGTCCAACATCTCGTTATAGTCGATGGCATTGGAATGCATCCAATCGGCCTTTCCCCCTCTGGTATCGTAATTGAGGTCTATCAGCTCGGGGTGGTCAGCAACGACACCGAAGTTTTCCTTTTCTGAATCAAAATCCTGAACGAGATGGTCCCAAGCGTGCCATTCCCAAACAATTTCATCCGTTTCAGGATTGACTTCGATGATATAATCCGGCCATAATTTGCCCTCACTAATTAATCCCGGGTTGCGCCCGGCGGCAATAGCCTCCGCTGCAGTTTTCTTTTCCCATGCAATCATCAATACATTACCATTGGGCATTGGTTTTATATCGTGATGGAGCCGTTTCGTATCAGTATTTAATTCAAAACGCCAAAGTAATTCATTATCCCAGCTCCTCAATTCCGCTATTTCTCCTGCTCCCCCTGACCAGATAGAATCGCCTTGATGAGACAAATGCTGCTTGGCCTTTAGCACTCTGCCGTCCGGCAACAAGCAGGCACTACCTATGACAAAGGGCAGGGTATCCGTCCATTCGTGGATGATTTCCCCGCAGTTATTTAGTAGAAATACATTGGGTTGCAAATCGGGGGCAATCAGACTATACCCCTCGTAAGTTTTTTCAAAGTCATAAGTAAGCAATCCAACGGTGTTCTGGGAATAGGTCACTGTTGTTAGCATTAGAAAAAATGCACTCGTTAGTAATATTTTGTATAGTAGTCGGTTGATCATTGAATAAATTTTTTAGTTTTTTAATAATTTAAAGCTTAACCATTGATGTCCATCTTCGCTTACGACGCTCAAAATATAAAGTCCACTGACCAACTCATTAAGATTGATTTTTTGAGCGGCAAAGATGGATTTTCCCCTAAAAACTTCCACGCCCCGAATATCATGAAGGCGGTAATAAAAATCCTTATTTTGTTTGTTAGTAATGATATACTCAGAATGGCCAACTTGAGACAATTTGAATTCACCTTTCGGAAGTTCGGGCTCGTCTAAGGCATCAATAATCATACACTCATAATCACTCATTACACCGGTAAGTTGACCGGAAGGAGTCAGATCTCTACCCGAAAAAGCCGCGTAATTCAAGGGATATTTTTCTGAACGAAAGATATAGTAAGTATTCGGAACGGTGTACCTCCACACAACATCACCGGAACTGTTTATTTCCATCAATCGCCCTTTATACCCATTTGTAATATAGACATTCCCATTCGCCATAAATTCGGCACCGGAGGTGTAACCGGAGTAAAAAGGGGTATTAGTTGTCATTTTGCCATAGTTTAACTCCGGCGCTGCCGGCAAAAAAGCACCATTGGCATCCCGCATATAATTCCAGTTGGCATCCATTTGAGGGGCAAGCACCAACACTTCGGAATATTGTTCGCCAAAAGGAGTGTTAGGACGATTCAAACCATTATTATAGCAGCTTATTTTGCCAACATGAGGACCTTTGGTTATCCATTTTGGATTGTGTTCAAAAAATAGAGACCGATTAGCGGTTGTCCCGCAATCATAGTTCGCAGGATTACCCCACCGCCATAGAATATCCCCGCCTTTTCCATACAATCCTCCGGAATGCCCCGCTGCCTCGGCAGTCGTGGTGGAATGGTCAATAATAACCAATTCACTCAATTTCCGAACACTCAATATGATTTGGTCTAAGTCCGGATTATAATCCATACCATTTATCATAAAAGACTCGGTATTTTCCCAATCGTAAGTCAATATAGCATCGGTATTCAGCAGTTGGGGATTGTCTTTAAGAACACCGTAATTGGGAGCATTCGGGTCTCGCTCCTGAATAACGTGGTCTGCCAAATCCCATTCCCACACAATATTACCAGTCACCTGGTCCAACTCAACGACCACATCAATCTCCGTAGGAAAAGAACCGGGAGGAATCCAATAACCAATCTCTGCAAATTGTGCATGAGAGAAATTTTTACGTCCCACACACAGGTAATTTCCATTGGGCAGAATAATCACCTCATATTCCAAGTGAATTTCGGGGTCATTATCCGTCAATTGAGCAACCGAGGCACCCTCCCAATTATAGCGAAAAATCCAGCCACCCTCAATATAAATGATATCCCCATTGGGTAGCAATTTAGCGTGATGCCGTAGGGAAGATGCCTGCCATTCATGCACTATGTCTCCGCAATTATCTATGAGATAGACCTTATCGTATGCGTTAAAAAGGGTGTAACTGCGAGTTGCCTCTTCCGTATTGAGATTGATTCCCTCCACTTGTCCAAAGCTGGAAAAAGTCAACGAAAAAATAATAAAAAACAAGATGATTTTGATAGACATTTGTCATTAGTTTTAGTTTTTAATCAAAGAGCAGACACTAATAAAATTTTGTTAAACACAAAGACCCCATTTGCTAATCTGCCAATCTTTTAATAAATTGAGCATTAATTGATAAAAACGCGCAATAATCTCCAAAGTTATGAAAAAATTTTTTATACTATTTCTTTTTCATTTGATATTTACCAATATTTTTTGTCAGGATTTTGACGGATGTGTATTTATTGACTTTGAAGAATTACCCAATGGAGAGACTCCAACGGACAATATGATACTCAGTGATCAATTCTTCGCCGATTACGGACTGACTTTTAACCTTTCAGATGGCACCCTGCCCCACTTGGCAAAAACAGGCAGTCCTGTTACTGCATTCGGGAGTTCCTACTTCCCCTATGATGATGCACCGGCACCTGGAGAAGATGTCGGTAGCTTTTTCATCACCGATGACGGACACTTACAGGGATTGGAATCCCCGGATTTAATTGTCAACTTTACCATTCCTTTGGATAGTTTTGCGGCAGTTGTACTCGATATTGATTTCGGTGAGGTTTTCACCATTGAGTCGCGCGATGTTTTTGGAGAAGTCATTCACACCATCACCATTCATGATGGCGACCCCAATACAGGAGATGGCGTTGCCACGCCTTTTGGTTTCAACTCGACTGTTTGTGAGCCACCGATTTACTCTATTCGCTTTCATGGCACCAGAGAGATGGCGGGTGCATTTGGTCTGGGAATGGATAATTTTAGTTTCTGCACCAGAGACCCCGATATACGCACGTTAATAAATATCGAGGCGACAACTCCAACCTGTAACACTCCTACGGGTACGGTCACACTAACGAATCACAGTGGTAAGAACTTTACCTATTCTATTGATGGCAGTCCATTTCAGAGCGACTCCGTTTTCGTCGGTATTAGCCCCGGCATTCATCAGATTACCTTTTTGGATGATTTCGGGTGTCATACGAGTGTACCTGTTACTGTTGACAACTTTGTACCTTTGACTATCTCCGACTTGTCCGTCACTCATACGAGCTGCGGGGAGGATAACGGGGCAGTAGCTGTCTTTGCCTCCGTGACAAGCGGTGTATTTTTCTCCCTAGACGGGGGAAGTTACCAAGAAGAGAATATTTTCACAAACCTAACGCCCGGCAACCATACCATAAAGATTTTGGATCAGGACAACTGTTTTGATGAACAGCCGTTCGTTATCGAGGATAGCGAACCGCCCGTCATCGAAACGATTATAACAAAAGACGATTATTGCAATGATTCAACGGGCAATATGACCATTAAAGCGACGGGCGGTACAGGGCAATTGTATTACGCTATTAATGACAGTCTTATCGGAAGTGATTCATTTATCCCTAATTTATCGGCAGGTGAATACAGCATCAAAGTAACGGATGCAGTCGGTTGTGAGGCATTCGCGCAAAGCACTATTTTACCGGGCACCCCTATTGTGATGGATGACTTTCAGTTCAACGGACCCGATTGTGGAGCAGTAAATGGGAGCATCACCTTCCACGCCAGTGGCGGCTCCGGGCTGATTAATTATTGGCTCAATGACAGTATTGTACATCCGACCGGCGATTTCATCACCCTTCCCGGTGGCATCTATCACGTGTCCGCCATAGATGCGAATGGATGCCGACTCGATAGTTTAGCAATGCTACCCATCCCACAATGCCCGATTTACATCCCCAATGGCTTTACGCCAAACGACGATGGCATCAATGACAACTTTCAGGTATTCACCAACCCCTATTACGACGTTGACGTACTAAAGTTTATGATCTTTAACCGCTGGGGCGGAATGGTGTGGATCGATGAAGGCTTCACCATCAATACCTACCGAAAATGGTGGGACGGAACATTTAGAGGCAGACCCGCACAGCAGGGCGTCTATGTTTATGTTATCTTTGTGCGTCACCAGAACGGATTTGAAGAAGTTCTTTCAGGGGATGTTACCCTCATACGATAAAATATTCGTAAATACTTACCACCTCATGGCTTAAATCAAAAAATAAGGAATGGCGAATGGATGGTAAGCAAGAAATTGAATATCGAACAAGGATTAACGAATGCCGATTTCAGAAGTTTTCAACAGAATAAATGAAGTTTGATTTGGAAAACGACTAAAAAATCTAAAATCGCTAATCGATGTTCCTTGTTCGATATTCTTTTCGTTCCTTGTTCTTAAATCAAAAAATTTAATTACTCACAGGTTTCCACTTTCAGACAAAAATGGTGTACTTGTAAGTAGTTACAAATATTCAAAAAATGACAAAAAAAATATATTACCTTTCCACCTGTTCTACCTGCAAACGAATCATGAAGGAATTAAACATCGATGACTCCTTCGAGCAACAGGATATAAAATTCAATCCTATAACGTCCGAGC
>JALVDO010000055.1 GCA_027008975.1 Saprospiraceae bacterium
CTACTAGGGATGCCGCCCGTTAATTGGTTTGAGAAGAACGACAAAACCTCCAGATTACTAAGGTTGCCCAGTTCGACGGGAATGTTACCCGTTAATTGGTTATCACCAAGCGCCAAGGACTCCATATTACTAAGATTACCCAGCTCAGAGGGGATACTACCCGTTAATTGGTTGGAAGAAAGCCACAAAAATTTCAAATTACTGAGGCTAGCCAGCTCGGTGGGAATACTGCCTGTTAATTGGTTTAAACGAAATTCCAAAAACTCCAAACTACCTAGGTTCCCTAACTCAGTGGGAATACTACCCGTTAATTGATTTTCATTAAGCCCCAAAAACTCTAGATTGCTAAGGTTGCCCAGCTCGGAGGGGATACTACCCACAAGGTTATTAAGATTTAATTTAATCTTCGTCACCCGCCCCTCTTCACAGGTAATGCCATACCAGCTACTCATATCCAGATTAGCCGGCACATTGGGTGGGACAGCGCTTACATCCCAGTTGGAATTATCATTCCAGTTATCGCCATCGGTACTGTTGTAGAGGGCGTAGAGGGCGGCGTAATCGTCGGGGTTATTGCAGGGCATAGGACATACACCATCGTCATTGGCACAGAAGTCCTCCCATGGCGCATCGAAGTTGTTGCCATCGCTGATGTTTCCGTTTGAGAAGTTGCAAAGGACGGAGGCTCCATCTTTTAAATCAGCATCGTAGCAACCGGAAAGGTTGTTGTCTTCAATATGAAAGACAACGAGATTTGATAATTGATTAAAACTATTGGGGATACTGCCTGTTAATTGGTTTTCATGAAGCTTCAAAACCAGCAGATTACTAAGATTACCCAGCTCGGCGGGGATATTGCCCGTTAATTGGTTTGTATTAAGACTCAAAAACTTTAGATTACTAAGATTACCCAACTCGGCGGGGATACTGCCCGTTAATTGGTTTTCATCAAGCCACAAATCTTTCAGATTACTAAGATTACCCAGCTCGGCGGGGATACTGCCCGTTAATTGGTTTTCGGAAAGCCCCAAATATTCCAAATCATTAAGGCTACCTAGTGCAGCGGGGATACTGCCCGTTAATTGGTTTGCTGCAAGATTCAAAAATTCCAGATTACTAAGATTACCCAGCTCGGCGGGGATGCTGCCCGTTAATTGGTTTTCACCAAAACTCAAATCTTTCAGGTTACTAAGGTTACCCAGTTGAGGAGGAATACTGCCCGTTAATTGATTTCCATAAAGCTCCAAAAACTCTATATTGCTAAGGTTCCCCATTTCGGCGGGGATGCTGCCTACAAGGTTATTAAAATGCAAATCAACCTTCGTCACCCGTCCCCCTTCACAGGTGATTCCATTCCAAGTACTCATATCCAGATTAGCCGGCACATTGGGAGGCACAGCGCTGACATCCCAGTTGGAATTATCACTCCAGTTATCACCGTCGGTACTGTTGTAGAGGGCGTAGAGGGCGGCGTAGTCGTCGGGATTATTGCAGGCTATTTTAAATACTGCCAGCCTTGCTTTCTGGAAAGTCGTCAGACAGGGGAATTTATCGACCAAAACCCGAATCGCACCGGTAAAAGGTGCCACCCAATTGGTGATTTTGGTGTGCCCTGCATCGCAGTTGGCTCCTTCGTGCGTCAGTAGTGTACCGTCACTTGCTTTGTAAACGGTTATCTGCGTTGAGAAAGGCGTGCCATCGAAGCAGGTTGTCAGTTCGTACTTCTTCCCCGCCTCCACATTGAATACCACATACTGCCCGCCCCGTACATTATAGTAGGAGTCGTCCTGCCCTGTATTGAGCGGCATTACGCCCGGAAAGGCGGGAATATTATTATTAGGACATTGGGCAGCGAGCTGCGAGGATAAAAAGAAGGAAAATAAGATAAGTGTAATAATGCTTTTTAGGGATAAAAACCGAGGTGTTGCTAATTTTAATTTCATGATTAAAAGTGTTTTTTATTGACCAATACAGCGATTGGTCGGTACCATACAATGGCACAAAGGTGCGGGCGTCCCTTTTCCGAAAGGTTTAACAAAAGGTAAAAAAGTGTAAAAAAGTATTAAAATTTAATAGTTTCTGCCCCTAAAAACACCCATTTTTCAAAATATGTATTATGTTACGACCTCTTTGCCGGGCAAAATGATGGAAAACTTGATTATTCTAAAAAAATACTTCCTATTAATAATCCTGACAGTCTGCTATATCAGCGTAGGGTATAGTCAGGAAAAAATCTACTTCGAGCGCATCGAGAAGGAAGGCGGTATTCCTCTAGGACACGTCTTTGATTTGTTTGAAGATAGCGAAGGTTTTATGTGGTTTTGCACCAGCGGCGGACTACTCAAGTACAATGGTTTTGGTTTTGAAAATTTCCAACACAGCAAAAAAGACAGCACCAGCCTGACCTCTTCCTGGATACATGCCGGCATGGAGGACAGCCATGGTCGTCTGTGGATTGGTACCGGTCACGGTCTCAATCTCATGGACAGAAGGACGCAAAAATGCCGCCGATTTTTTCATTCTGATGAAGATTCCACCAGTATTTCAAGCAATGGTATCCGCAGTGTATTAGAAGACAGCCAACATCGTATATGGATTGGGTGCCTAAAGGGTGTTTGCCGTTATAATGAAGAGAAACACAACTTTGAAAGGGTGCGCCTTCATAGGTTTCAGGGACATCGGCACAGTCCGAAGTTATTTGAAGACAGCAAGGGGAACATCTGGGCATCTTCGACCCTAGGTGCCTACAAAATCGATCCCTCAAGCATGACGGGCAGGCGCGTATTCCCAATCGACACAACCGATGCCCGTATGCTTCAAGCCTATGATTTCCGCGAAGATGAGCAGGGCAACATCTGGATCAGCACCAAAATGGGGGTTTGGGTTTTCAATCCGGAAAATGAGACGGCAACCCGTCTGGCACTACCAAAAGATAATATTTCTAATGCTTTTTTGGACTATTCAGACCAATATGCAATCATTGGCTCCTTCGATACCGGGCTAATCTCCTGGGATATTAAAAACAACCAAATACACCGCAAATACACGCGCAACCCTGTGGATATTGAAGGACCGACAAACAACAAAACTTACTCGCTGGCAAAAGACCACATGGGAAATATTTGGGTCGGAACATTTAATGGTGCGTACAAATTCAACCCGCGTCCGGGACGATTCCGTATCTATGAAAACACACCGGGTTCAGAAGATTTGGGGAATTTTATTTTAAATATAAATGAAGACCAATACGGGGGGATTTGGGCAGACTCCCGAGCCGGACTTTTCTACAGAAAGAGTATTGACAGCCCTCCCATCCATTTCAAAACTGCACCGATAAAACCCAGCTCTTTCAATGGTATTATCAATATTCACGTAGATGAAGACCAAAAAATATGGGCGGGCATCCGCTTAAATGGGCTCTATAAATACAACGGAATAACAGCCAATATCGGTCAACTAATTTATTCCGAAAAATCTGCAAAAAGCAATTATGTAGCCGTTTATGGAGATGAAAACGACGTTGATGTTTTGTGGTTTCTCAACAAAAGCGGGCTAATGAAATACAACAAAAAAACGGGGCAAAACAAATGGTTCCACCCCAAAGAACAAATCCCCGAAATGCCCGGCAACTGGATGGCTCGCATCACCCGGAAACACGATGGTACTCTATGGGGAAGAGTGGTAGGTGGCGGCATTGTTTCGTTTGATCCTAAAAGCGAGCAGTTCCGATATTTCCCACAGGACAAAAAGGACTCGACCGGCTTACTCTCCGGTAATATTGCCAATATTGCCTTTTCCTCTAATGGCTTATGGGTTGCGACAAGCAAGGGATTGAGCTATTTAAAAGAAGGAGCAGACACTTTTGTCAATTATCCAAAAAATGACACGCTTTTTCAATATGGTATAGCAGCCATGACCATAGATAAACACGACAACATCTGGATTGGGGACGGGAATGGCATCTCTAAATTTGAGCCGGCAACCAGGCAATTTTCGAGTTATTACTGCCGGGACAAAATACAGGGTTTCACACACAGCATTGTCGAAAAAAGTAAGACCGGGCAACTACTTTTTGGGACACCGAGAGGTTTATTGGTCTTTAATCCGGATAACATTGAAATCGACTCTATTTTACCCAAAACTATATTAACGGGATTCAGGGTAAACAATGAGCTCCGGAAATTCCCTCAGGCTATTGAATTCACAGATAATATCACCTTAAAGCCGGAAGAAAATGTTTTCACCTTTGAATACGCCGGTCTGTCTTTTAAAAACTCCAAGCAAATTGAGTATAAAATCAAGCTGGATGGTTTTGATGACGATTGGCGGGCAGTTGGCACCAAGCGGGATGCCACCTACACCAATCTCGACCCCGGGGAATATACTTTCAAAGTGCTAAGTGGTAATGCCGACGGAATTTGGAATACAAAACCCCTTGCCATTAAGCTCTCCATTTTACCTCCTTTTTGGAGGACAAATTGGTTTTATGCCTTGATGGGACTGTTATTTTTTGGTGCGGTGTATGCTATTTACAGCGCAATCAAACAGGCCTCCCGGCTGAAGAAAGAAAAAGAAATCGCAGAACAATCCGCCCGGTACAAATCCCAGTTTCTCGCCAATATGAGCCACGAGATACGCACGCCCATGAATGCTATTGTCGGTATGAGTAAGCTCTTATTGGATACGGATATGAGTGTCAAACAACGAGAATACGCCGGCATTGTGCAACAATCAGCGGAAAACCTGCTAATCATTATCAACGACATTCTCGATCAGGCAAAAATCGAATCCGGAAAATTCACATTCGTATCTAAGACATTTGACCTCTACCTCCTCATTGAGCAACTTCACCGCGTCTTTGAGTACCGCATTACTGAAAAGAATCTGGAATTTGACATCAACATCGAAAAAGACGTTCCTACCCTACTCATCGGCGATCCCACCCGCCTCAATCAGATATTGATGAACCTACTGAGTAATGCCATCAAATTTACATCCGAAGGCAGTATAGAGCTATCCATTGAAAAGGATGCTCTTTCTGATGACCAAGTCACTTTGTTTTTTAGCGTAAAGGATACCGGCGTTGGTATAGGTGAGGAAAATTTATCCCTCATTTTTGAAAGTTTCAAACAATTAAAAGATGCCAAAAACTTCAAAGAGCAGGGCTCAGGACTTGGGCTGTCCATCTCTCAAGAGTTAGTCGTAGGGCAGGGAGGGAAGATTTGGGTTGAGAGTAAAAAAGGAGAAGGTTCCTGCTTCTGCTTCATCCTTACCTTTGGCATAGCGGATAAAATAGCTGAACCCACCATCGCCCCCGCACCTTTAAAACCCGACCACCGCAAGTTTAGCTTCCTTATCGTAGAAGACACCCTTTTCAATCAAATGCTCGCGGTCGAGTTATTGAAAAAATCTTACCCCAAC
>JALVDO010000056.1 GCA_027008975.1 Saprospiraceae bacterium
TGATTACTTAGGGCAGGAGGGCTTTGCTGTTAACAAGACCAGCCGGCGGGATATTCCCTTTATGGTCGCCAATAAGCAGGATGGCGCGACGACGGTCGCTTCCACGATGATTATTGCCGATATGGCAGGCATTCGCATTTTTGCAACAGGAGGGATTGGAGGCGTTCATCGGGGAGCAGAAAAGACCATGGACGTGTCGGCTGATTTACAGGAGTTGGCGAGGACA
Source organism: Saprospiraceae bacterium (assembly GCA_027008975.1). Taxonomy (GTDB): domain Bacteria; phylum Bacteroidota; class Bacteroidia; order Chitinophagales; family Saprospiraceae; genus JALVDO01. The sequence continues at coordinate 227 of JALVDO010000056.1, forward strand.
AATGTGGCGGTTGTCTGCGCAGGGGTGAAGTCCATTTTGGATATTGGACTGACGATTGAATACCTGGAGACTCACGGCGTTCCGGTTATCGGCTTCGGGACGGAGGAGTTTCCCGCTTTTTATGCCAAGGGAAGCGGATTCAAAGCCAATTATCGGGTAGATACCGTCGAAGAAATAGCCCGGGTGATGAAAGCCAAATGGGATTTGGATTTACAGGGGGGGCTCGTTATTGGCAATCCCATTCCGGATGATTATGCAATGGAAGGGGCAAAGATTCAGAAGACGATTGATGAGGCGCTGCGGCAGGCAACCGAAAGCGGTATTAAAGGAAAGGAAGTGACTCCGTTTTTATTATCGAAAATAAAAGAATTGACAGGGGGGGAAAGTCTAAATGCCAACATTCAGTTGGTCTATAATAATGTAAAAGTGGCTTCAGAACTGGCTAAAGCCTTCTCGACATTGAATCATTTGGATGAAAAAAAATTTAAAATGGCATAAAAATTAGCACAGGGGTTTATTTTTTAATAAAATAACCTTACCTTTGCGTGCCGTTTGGGGGATGTGGGATAAAAAGCCCACCTTCAGGCCTTAAAAAAATATTATACAAAGATAAGTAATCATGGATATTGTAACAGTCAAAGGTGAAAAGAGATCCAATGCCGGAACCAAATTTGCAAGAGCAGATAGAAGAGCAGGATTAATCCCCTGCGTGTTATACGGAAACGATAAAAATACGCATTTTACCACCATCCAGAAAGAGGTAAAGTCGTTGATCTATACGCCTGAATTTAAAATAGCAGAGATAGATATTGACGGTGAGGTGCAGAAGTGCATACTGAAGGATGTTCAGTTTCATCCTGTGACAGATGAGATCATGCATATCGACTTTTTGCGTCTAACAGATGGGCATCCTGTGAAGGTAGAGATACCTGTACGCTTTAAAGGCGTTTCCCCGGGTGTGAAAGCCGGAGGTAAACTGATGCAAAGTGTCCGTCGAATTAAAATAAAAACAACTCCGGAAAAATTGGTCAACGAGCTGTTCCTTGATATTTCCGAGTTGCAGTTGGGTGCAGCAGTTCGTGTAAGAGATATTGAGCCCGTGGATGGGATTGAAATATTGAACGCACCAAGCACACCTGTTGCTTTTGTAGAGGTGCCACGTGCATTGAAGAGTGCAGAGGCAGCAGCAGCAGCGACAGAAGAAGAACAGGAGGCGAGTGCAGAGGCATAATAATCCTACAAGGGCCTCATTATTTTGCTCTAGAAAAGCGCAACTTTTTTCAATCGAAAGGAGTTGCGCTTTTTGAATTTAGTACCCGAATACAAGGGAATAGTTTTATTTCTTAAAATTTTCTTAATTTTTTTTAGGAAAATAGGTATCTTTTTGATAAAATCACGTCTAAAGAGGAAAACAGGTTGCATTTCAACGGTGATTTAGAGCTTTCCTCTTGTTTTGTTAACATAAATTTAACAATATTGTCGCCTGAAAATAAGACTTGTAAATCGGATATGGAAGACCCTGAGGTCATCCATGTTTATTTGGCGTATCAAGCTGCGAATTGCTTCGACTTGTTGTATAAACGGTATGGGGGGAAGATTTATAGCAAGTGTATTTCCATGCTGAAGGACGAGGCATTGGCGCATGATGCGACACAGGAGGTATTTACAAAGATATTTCTTAACCTATCCAAGTTTAACGAGAAATCTCGCTTTTCGACTTGGGTCTACTCTATTACCTATAATTATTGCATCGACTACATTCGCAGGAAGAAAAAAAATGCTAACCTCTTTATGGATGATATTAGCAGGCTTCCCGAGATTGAAGACGAGGTGTCAGATGATGAAATTTTGTCTATTGCGGTCCATCAGCTAAAAGTTATTCTTGAAGAATTGGATGATGGAGAACGGGCAATCCTATTAATGAAGTATCAGGATGGAATGTCCATCAAAGAAATTGCATCCTTATTGAATAAGACAGAAAGCGCTGTAAAAATGCGTATAAAACGAGCAAAAGAACGAGCGAAACACCTGAAGCAAAAACTTTTTAAGGAGGAGTATTGATAGATATCCTCGGGTATTCAAAAATTAAAGCAATGAATAATTTTCAACAACTTCAGAATGAATTCGAGGGGGACTATGAACGAATCGGTGCTTCAAATAAGCGAAGTATTGAGTCCACGCTTTCAACATTTAAGTTTATCGCGAATATTTTTGAGGTTTATTTGCCCAAAATAGGGGATTTACTTATTGCTTTCGCCGGGGGAAGAAAGGATACTTCAAAGCCTCATTCCAATCCTTCCTCAACCCCGCCCAATCTTCAGGATTTCGATTCAAACAGAAATATTTGAATTAATTTTTTTGACCTATATTATATTTTAAAAACATGTTAGACGCATTAATGAAAATTTGGGAAAGCATATCAAAGCGGTTGTTGGAGTTGGCTAACGTAATTCCAAACCTGATAGGAGCCGTCATTGTTTTTGCTGTGGGATGGATTTTAGCAAAGACTTTTTCGAAAATACTCAAAAAGGTTTTGGAAAAAACGGGTATTGACAAACTCGCCGAGAAGCTAAACGAAATAGAGATTGTCTACAAATCAAAAGTAAAGGTAGTACCAAGTATATTCCTATCCAAAATACTTTATTATTTAATCCTATTTGTCTTTGCTATGGCAGCGACGGAGGTGTTGGGTATGCAGGCTATCTCCGAGCTTATGCAAAATACAATGGCTTATATACCAAAGCTATTTGCAGCATTGCTCGTTATGGTGTTTGGTATTTTTGTGGCAGATGCCATCAAAAAAATGGTTTTTACCGCCGCTAACTCCTTAGCTATTCCCTCTGCCAAATTAATCTCAACCATTGTCTTTTATTTTATTTTTGTCAATGTGTTGATGATTACCCTTAAACAGGCTGAATTGAAGACAGATTTTATTGAGACTAATATTTCCATTATATTTGCGGGTGTCATATTTGCCTTTGCCCTTGGTTATGGCATGGCATCCAAGGGACTTATGTCCAATTTGTTATCCTCCTTTTACAGTAAGAGCAAGTTCGAAATAGGGACAACCATCTCTGTCGATGGTGTCAAAGGCGAAATTATTGATGTTGATACGACGTCTATTACGCTACAGACAGAAACTTCTAAAGTGGTTATTCCTATGGGCAAACTGATGAATGAGAAAGTAGAATTTTTTAATTAACAAAAACATAATATGAAAAGAGTATTTTACATTGGTCTATTAATCATGGCTTTCGTGGGAACAGCGAACTTTGCGTTTGCACAAGAAGAAGCTAAACCGGAGGAGACTGGTTGGAAAAAAGGAGCAGGTATTGGATTGGATTTATCACAGTTAGTGCAAATAAACCCCAAACAGGGGGCAGGTCAAAATACGCTTGGTTTAGGAGGAGCGATTAATTTCTTTGCCAATAAAAAAGACGGGCGAATAGCGTGGGATAATCTCGGCGTTTTTCAATTCGGAATCCAGCGTCTTGGTTCCGGACTTATCGCGCAGGGTTCGGGAGATGTCAAAGTCCCTTTCCAAAAGGCAATAGATGAACTTAGGTTTAACTCAAAGATTGGCTATCAGGCTAAAGAAGGCTCAAAACTTTATTATGCAGCAGATTTCTCGTTCATGAGCCAATTAACGCCCACCTATGTTGGAAATGAAAATTTCCCGGGTAATTACCTGACGGAGCTGGATAATACGACCCTTGCTGCTAAATTGTTTGCACCGGCGACTATTACCCTTTCTCTTGGATTGGACTACAAAGTTTCGGATAAATTATCCATCTTTTTCTCCCCTTTAGGCTCGAAGTTTATTATTGTTGCTGATGATAATATTGCAGCACTTAATATCCACGGTAATCCGGTAGGTGAAAATGTTTTCAAAGCACTTGGGGCTTTGGCACGAATTAATTACGTTAACAAGTTTGCTGGTGACAAGGTGGGATATACAACCTCTATGTCGTTGTTTTCAAATTACCTGAAAGAACCGCAAAATATTGACGTGGACTGGGCAAATGAATTTTCATTCCAGATTTTTAAGGGATTGTCTGCGGCACTTACTATGAATGTTTTCTACGATCACGATGTTCAGGTACAGGTGTCTGACTTTAGCAAAATTGGTGGCGTCTCCGGTGTCGGAAGAAGGGTGAGCCTGACGGAGCAGTTCCTGTTGAAATACACGAAGGAATTTTAAAGAATAATTCTATATATAGACTTAAATGCCCTTAAATTCCTTATATGGTTCAATTTGCATTGCCACATAAGGCGTTTAAGGGCGTTTGTTTTAGGAGACAACCTTTTCCAATAATCTTATTCGCTCTTCGAAGTAATATTTGGGCATTTCCTCATAAGTTTCCTTGTAGATATTTAGCGCCTCACGTGCGTGTATGACATCGTTTGTCAGTTTATATAAGGCAAAGTAGGTATCGGCGATTTGCGTATTGTCGAGTTCCTCGTTGAGCAGTGTCCTTAGTACGGTAATGCCCTCCTCGGTTTGGTCGCTCAAGTGTAGAATCATCCCCTTGATAACTTCGGCATCGATGATGAGGTCTTTATTGTTTAGTTCGTAAGCCAATTGATAGGCTTCCTGATGTACTTGTTTTAGTTCCTCAATTTCGCCTAACATCATTAGTACCAAGCCTTTCTCCAAAAGACTGGAGCAAAGTACGAGTTTGTTGTCAATCTCTCGAGTTAATGCGATAGCCTTGTCGTAGTATTCCAATGAGCGTTTGTATTGCTTTGTGAAATAAAAAACGTCACCAAGCGTATTGACGGCTTTGGCAATCCCTTTTTTATACCCCAACTCTTCGCACAACATCAGATTTTTTTGGAGATACTCAATTGCTTTGTGAAAATCGCCCTTTACGCTTAATAAATCGCCTATCAACCCTAGAGCAATTGCAATTCCTTGTTTGTCGCCCAATTCTTCACAAATTTCCAGGTCGCGTTGGAAGCACTTCATCGCCTGCTCGTATTTTCCCTGCCGTTGATAGACACTACCCATACATCCTATACAAATGGAATTGAGGAATCGGTCACCAAGTTCTTCTGTCAACTTCAGCCCTTGCTCGAAGCGCTCTAACGCCTCATTGTAACTTCCTTTTTCAAGCAAGACGATACCGGTATTGGTATATAGTGTCGCCAATCCCTTTTTGTCA
>JALVDO010000057.1 GCA_027008975.1 Saprospiraceae bacterium
CAATAACCGACATAATTCCCGTCAGTACGATATATCCCATATATCCACTCATATACCTATATATTTTATTTATTTGTAACTACTTACGAGTACCCCATTTTTGTCTAAAAATTTTTGTCTAAAAATGGAGACCTGTGAGTAATTAATTTTTTTGATTTAAGTCCTGAGAAGGTAATTATTTACTTTTCAATCAATAATATCAAAACGCGTATAGGGGCGTAAAGCCTCGGGTACAACAATCCCATCAGGCGTTTGGTTGTTTTCCAACAATGCAGCAAATATTCTTGCCAGTGCCAACGCACTCCCATTCAACGTATGTGCCAGACGCGTCTTTTTCCCTTCTTTAAAACGCAATTTCATTCGATTGGTTTGATAGGTTTCAAAATTAGAAACAGAACTAACCTCCAACCAGCGTTTTTGCGCAGCGGAAAAGACCTCAAAATCAAAGGTCAATGCCGATGTGAATCCCAAATCACCACCGCAAAGGCGAAGGATTCTATAAGGCAACTCCAGCTTCTCGAGTAAGCCTTCCACGTGTTTCAACATCTGCTGTAACCGTTCGTAGGAACGATCGGGATGCTCAATCACGACGATTTCTATTTTATCGAATTGATGTACCCTATTCAGTCCACGAACATGGGCACCATAGGAGCCGGCTTCCCTTCTAAAGCAAGGTGTATGCCCCGTGATCTTAATTGGGAAATCATCCTCATTCAAGATGACATTCCGATAAATATTGGTCAACGGCACCTCCGCCGTTGGTATCAGATACAAATCATCCTCTGTCACGTGGTACATTTGCCCTTCCTTGTCGGGTAATTGTCCTGTACCTCTCGCCGTATCCTCATTGACCATCAGGGGAGGGATAATTTCTTCAAAGCCTGCTTTTTCGGCCTCATCGAGGAAAAAATTAATCAATGCACGTTGCAGTTTTGCTCCTTTTTTTCTGTAAAGCGGAAAGCCTGCCCCCGTAATTTTCACGCCCAATTCCAAATCAAAGAGGTCGTATTTTTTTGCTAATTCCCAGTGAGGCAGGGCGTTCTCATCCAGTGCGGGAAGCGTCCCTTCATAGGGTTTAAAAATCTCATTATCCTCATCTGTATTGCCTTTGGGGACACTTTCGTGTGGTATGTTCGGAACGGAAAGCAAAGCGTCGTCCAGAGCTCTTTTTACTTCTTTAAGCGTTCCCTCCAGATGAGCGATTTCTTCCTTCAGCGCCGTCACTTTATTTCGCGAATTATTCGCCTCTTCCGTTTTGCCCTGTTTGAACAATTCTCCAATGGATTTAGAAATAGCGTTGCGTTCGGAAAGCTTTTGCTGCAATGAAGTCTGAATAGCCCGCCGCTTTTCGTCCAACGCTAAAATCTGATCCACGATGCCGAGGTCTTTTTCGGAATAATTCCTAACCCGCAGCCCATTTAATACCCGCTCCTTATTATTTTTGAGGAAATCTATCTGTAACATGAAGTAATTCTGTTTATCTTTTTTATAAAATGGTCAACAATATCTATAAAAAAGGGTTATTTAAAAGAAAAAACACATAAAAAATTAAATTTTTGCAAAGATAGTATTTGATTTAACAAAATAAAATGTATTTTTGCGCAAACAAAGGTAGTGTTTTCAGCTTCGTTTCGTAATCACCTCGATATTTTTTCCTTCTATTTCTATACTAAATAGTAATTCTTTTATTTGTTTTGGTTAAATATTGAGCCTTTTAGGATTCAAAATTTCCATTTTTACTAATATATAAACTTTGCGTAAAGCACTAAAGACCAGACCCCAAGTTTCCAAAAAAATATGATGGTTTTAAAAAATCATCCATTCAAAATAAATCACAAATTAAAATATACTATGCTTGACATTTTGCAATTAAATGACATGCTTGTGCCTGAGTTAAAAGAGCTGGCCGAGAAGATGAATTTATCAGGTTATAAACGCCTAAACAAACAAGAACTAATCCACAAAATACTAGATCATCAAGCCGTTATTGGCTCCGCCAATGCACCCGATGATGTACCAACCGAAGAATCGAGTAGGAGACGACGCCCTGCGGCAAAAAAGAGTAGCACCTCCAAAGCGAAGCAAGAGGACAAGCCCAAAGAGCAGGAACAAGACAAGCCCAAAGAAAGAAAACCTCGTTCGCGACGCACTTCCCAAACAGAGGACAGTAATCAAAAAGACGAGGCGGCTTCGTCAAAGACAGAATCCAGTCCTCGACCGAGAAGGACGACCAATAATAACCGAAAAGATAATAGCAGAGACGACAATCGCTACGCTAAAAAGAGGGAGGACGACAAACAACAACAGCAGCAACAGCAGCAAAAGAAGTTGGAGGAAATTCCGGCCGTTTTCGATGTGGAAATCGATGGCGTTATCGAAGGTGATGGCGTATTGGAAATGATGCCTGATGGTTATGGTTTCCTTCGCTCGGCAGATTATAATTACCTGACCTCCCCCGATGATATTTACGTCTCCCCATCTCAAATCAAGTTATTTGGCTTGAGAACAGGCGACACCGTTCTTGGCGCCATCCGTCCGCCAAAGCAGGGTGAAAAATACTTTGCGTTACTCCGTGTGTCACGAATTAACGGAATGGAGCCGGAAAACTTAAAAGACCGTGTTCCCTTTGATTATCTGACACCATTATTTCCCGAAGAGAAATTCAAACTAACCTCAAGTACATCCGGTGGTAGAGACTTCGGACCGAGGATGATAGACTTATTTGCACCTATTGGTAAGGGACAAAGGGGGTTAATCGTCGCACAACCTAAGACCGGTAAAACATTCCTGTTAAAGGACATGGCAAATGCCATTTCTCAAAATCACCCGGAGTGTTACCTTATCGTGTTGCTAATCGACGAGCGTCCTGAAGAGGTGACGGATATGAAGAGAAGCGTCCACGCCGAGGTTGTCGCATCTACCTTTGACGAACCGGCAGACAATCACGTTCGCGTAGCGGGTATCGTGCTTGAAAAAGCAAAGCGCCTAGTAGAAAGTGGTCACGATGTGGTTATACTACTCGACTCGATTACACGACTGGCGAGAGCCTACAATACAGTCGCTCCGGCATCAGGAAAGGTACTTTCAGGAGGTGTTGAAGCCAATGCGCTACACAAGCCTAAGAAATTCTTTGGTGCTGCCCGTAAAATTGAAAACGGCGGTTCACTTACCATCCTTGCAACGGCCTTGATAGATACCGGCTCCAAAATGGACGGCGTTATCTTTGAAGAATTCAAGGGAACAGGTAATATGGAACTTCAATTGGATCGTGCATTGGCCAATAAACGATTGTACCCAGCCATCAACCTCACCAAGTCCGGTACGAGACGTGAGGATTTACTACTGGATAAAGATACATTGCAAAGAATGTTCATCATCCGTAATCATATCGCAGATATGAAGCCGGACGAAGCCATGGAATTCCTCCGTAAGAATATGCTTCATACACAAAGTAATGAAGAATTCCTTGCGGGAATGAATGGATAATTATAAAATAAGAGAACGCCCGTATGGGTGTTCTCTTATTGAAATTGTTAAATTATAAGATGGGTAATCATTTAAATTCTTTTATACAATATTTAGAATTTGAAAAACGCTTTTCATCCCATACCATCACGGCATACCGACAAGACATCAGACAATTCTTTGATTTTTTACTGAACCAATACGAGCTGGAAAACGTACAAGAAGTGACCCCTCAACAAGTACGTGCCTGGATTGTACAACTAATGATGGCGCAATATGAGGCAAAGTCTGTTCGACGAAAAATATCCTCATTAAAGACCTATTTTAAATTCCTACAAAAAAATGAACTCCTAGCTGCCAATCCGACAAGCCATCTCATTCTTCCTAAAATAAAAAAGCGCCTCCCCGTCACCATCCGACCGGAGAATTTGGAGAAGTTATTTTCCGATATTGAGTTTAAATCCGATTGGACGGGGAAAAGAGATAAGTTGATATTGGAATTACTCTACTCCACCGGCATGCGCCGCGCCGAATTACTGGGAATAAAAATTAGCGCCATTGATTTTGGACGCAGCGTTATCAAGGTAACGGGAAAGGGGAATAAAGAGCGGAATATTCCATTTGGCAAGCGTTTGGGCAACAATATGCAATCATATATCTCAGAGATAAATAAGATTCTGAAAGAGAATGGCATCGCCAATGATTATTTATTTTTGACAGATAAATTTCAACCTCTTTATCCAAAATTTGTTTATAATATTACAAAAAGGTATTTGGGTATGGTAACGGGAATTGAAAAGAGAAGTCCACACGTTTTGAGGCATTCGTTTGCTACCCATCTATCAGAAAATGGAGCAGACCTTAACGCTATCAAAGAGTTATTAGGACACGCCAATCTCGCCGCCACCCAAATATACACACACAATTCTATAGAGCAATTGAAGAAAGTATATCAAAAAGCCCACCCAAAGGGGTCGGGTAAAAAATAAATTAATTTTTTAACACAGGTTGACCAAAGGGCTAACCTACAAATGATAAAAGATGAACGTACGAATTGAATCAGTCCACTTCAAGACAGATGAAAAGTTGATCGCTTATATTGAAAATAAGCTGAGTAAACTGGATAAGTATTTTGATAAAATCATTGATGCTCACGTTATTCTAAAACTCGAAAACTCCGGAAAAGTGAAGGATAAAGTAATTGAAGTTCGACTGGCAATCCCGGGAAATGATATTTTCGCCAGTGAAACACAAAAAACTTTCGAGTCGGCAACCGACATCGTCACAGATACCTTAAAAAGATTGTTGATTAAACGAAAAGAAAAAATGAGAGCATAATGCTCGAATTTAAGAACAAAGCCCTGAGTTTTTCAGGGCTTTTTTTATACAACCAACATCATAGTACAAGCGTCTTTAGTGCATGAATATAAAATACCATTTCTTTTTTCTTCTGGTCGGAATGATGATGAACCATGTCCTTTTGGCACAAGACACCCTCGCGATGGAAACATTGCGGTACGACAAGCAGAGCATCTCCAATAGCTGGGAAGAACTCAATTGCTACTCCGGTAACTTCCAGGTCAAAATGCCCGGTAAAATCGTCGAAAACACAGATAGTATCGAAACGGAGATTGGCAAGATACCTTATTACACCTTCTTTTTTAGGGATGATAATGACTACGGCACGGTCTATATCGCCAGTTATTGCAGCTATCCTCCCAACAGCATTCACTCGGATTCCACTGAGTTGGTATCCGACTTCTTCAACGCTACAATGGAGGCTGCAGCCTTGAGTATTCACGGTGATTTGGTTTATTCCGACGACCATTTTTTTCGATCTTATCCGGGTAAAATATGGCGCATCGACTACCGGCGTGGGGAGGGCGTTATTCGCTCGCAAGCGTATTTGATTCAAAATAGATTTT
>JALVDO010000058.1 GCA_027008975.1 Saprospiraceae bacterium
AAAATGTAACATCCGATGAAGCACCCGATTCGACCATTCGGGTTGCGACCTGGAATATCAAATTCGCTGGTGGACGGATTGATTTTTTCTTCGATTGCTTCGGCGACCGCTCTTTGATGAAAGAAGAGGAAGTACTCGCCAATATGGAGGGGCTGGCTGCTAAAATTCGGCAGATGGATCCGGATATTATCTTCCTACAGGAGGCGGATGTGGAAGCCAAGCGCTCCGCTTATGTCGATCAGGTACAGTGGTTGTTGGACCATACGGATTTGAATTACGGGGTCTATGCCTCGCAGTGGAAAGCGGATTACGTCCCGAGTGACGGTATCGGCCGGATGAATTCCGGTAATGCCATCCTATCGAAATATCCACTTGAAGATGCAGAGCGTATTGCCCTGCCGCTTATTGATGAGCAAAGTGGCATCGTTCAGTATTTTTACCTGCGTAGGAACATATTGAAGGCTTCAATCAAGGATGCGAAGGATAAGACCATCGTTTTGCTCGGTACCCATACTTCAGCTTTCGCAAAAGACGGAACGAAAGAAAAGCAACTTGAACAAATCAAGGCTGAAATAGATGTGTTGGCAGAAAAGGGAACACCATTTTTGCTCGGTGGCGATTTTAATTCCTTGCCCCCGCAAACTGCTCAATGGAAGGACTTCCCGGATGATGTCTGTCCAAAAGATTCCGATTTCAGTACCAATGATTTCTCCAAAGAGATGGAGGTTATGTTGCCGTTTTACGATTATACATCCCTTATTCCGTTGGATGATTACGCAGCTGATAATAGCCCGTATTTCTCTTTTACCGCCGATAAAAATGGCTTTTGGAATCGCAAACTGGATTATATGTTTACGAATGTCATGCTGACGGATGGATTGGTACATCAAAGTAAAGAGCGCGGAGGAATGGAGACGATGTCCCGCTCTGATCACGCCCCTTTATCCGGTATTTTTTTCGGCTGGTAATTATCTTTAGGCATGGGCAAATAATAAATTTAGAATCTGTTAAACCAGCAATTCCCCATGTAATCAAATATTTAGAGTTCTCTCGCAAATCTCGCAGATCACCGCAGATAAATTCTGCGTAAATCTGTGAAATCTGCGGGAAAGTAATTATTTTTTAAGTTTTTTCGTTGCTTGAAACATGACAAAAACTCTACATGGGGAATTGCTTAACTTGAAGATTCTAAATTTATTCCTGCCTGCCCCGTACGGGGCGAGCAGGAAGGTTTGACGAATTACATCTAAAATAAATCATTAGCAACCATGCGTCTGACAATACTATTAATATTTACTTTTATACTGGGGTTTAATACAGTGGAATCCCAATCATTTATATGGACGAATAGCACTTCGGAAGTACTACCGGCAAAGGCGAAGGAAATACCCCTTTTCGGTGTAAAAAGAATAGGGCTTCGCAACGATAAAGAGTTGCAAATTCACCCCATCTTTTTCTTTCTTTATCCACACGTCGGCTTGAAAAAACAATGGGGGAACAAAGGAGATTGGACGATTGGCAGTTATCACTCGATAGCTTATCCAAGCCTGTTGTTAAAAAGCATGGCGCGAGAGGGAACCGGCGGCATTTTGCCCAAGACGAGCGTCATACCACAGATTATCACGACCAAAAACGAGGTATTTGCCACGAAGATGATTGGCGATCAGTTTTTTGTGACGGCAAGCCTCGGTGTGGAGTTGGCTGCTTCATTCGGTGATGCCGATTTTCCGACGATTGATTTCCCCTTTGCTTACCGCCGGACGGCTGTTTATCACGACAAAATTGTCCCTAAGCTGGGCATTGCTTTTGGCGGGCATATTTCTGCCAAAGTCGATTTTATGATTGATGTCAACGCCTATAAAATGTTTAGTGAAACGGGTGGCCTGATACTTGAAAATAAGGCCTTTGTTTTTTGGCGGAAATCGGACAGATTCGGGCTTAAAGCCGGTTTTGCAACCGCTTTTGGGCGTTATCCTTACGGCTTGGATTTTCGGATAATGCCGGCATTGGACTTGGTCTTTTCCCGGCGTTCGTCCAGCGAAAAATAGTTTAATTATGGGATTGTGCATAAATTACAAAGGTCGATTATCGCCGCAGGCAGATCTCTCCGAATTGATTACGGAGGTAAAGGACATGGCTGAAGTTTACGGATGGAAGTATTTTATCTTTGATGAAAAATTTCCGGATAAAGCTCCGTCAGAGCCGGTCAATACAGAGCGTATCTACGGGATATGTTTTACACCGCCTGAATGTGAAACCGTCCATATTTCTTTTTTGGAAAATCGCCAGATTTGTAGCATTGCCAGCTTGCGCCTGTTTGAAAATGAATCGGAAGAAAGAAGAAAGGAACTTACGGAGTGGGTATTCGTCAAGACCCAGTTTGCCGGAATAGAAATACACAAAATTCTCATCCATCTCTTTCGTTACCTGAGCGACAAATACTTTATCGAATTCGAGATGATGGACGAGGGACAATATTGGGAAACTGATGATGAAAAAGTATTGGAGGAGAATTTTGCCCGGTACAACTTCTTGCTCAATACGCTGGTCATTGGTCTGGAAAGCTTTCCAAAGGAAGTAGGGGAGTCCTTCGAGGATTATTTTGCCCGATTGATGCAGTGGGTGAAGGCTAAGGATTCGTCTAGGAAGAAGGAGGGGCTATGAAAGTTTCAAAAGGAAAAAGCGAAGCCTTATTCAATCATTCAATCATTCACTTTCCCGCAAAGGTGCGCAAAGGTTTCGCAAAGGATCGCAAAGAATCTCCCACCCCCTAAGTCTCTCAGTCTCCCACTCTCTCAGTCTTCAATTCTCACAACTCATTCACTCATTCACTTTCCCGCTAAGGCACGCAAAGTTCCCGCAAAGGGGTGCAAAGGATCACGCAAAGACCGCAAAGGGGCGCAAAGAGTCTCTCAATCCCTCAGTCTCTCAGTCTCACAACTCACAACTCACAACTCATTCAAATCCGTGTAAATCTATTCAATCCGTTCAATCCGCGTTCCCCCTTTCAATCAATCATTTCCTCATTAAAACCCCGCAGAATCATTAACATCCCCTGACTTTACTCCGATAAAATCGACATTGGTACTATCCGACTCTAACAGAATGGTAGTAGAAGGAAAGACGTAAGTCGTATCCGCTGGCCAGGCACCTTCAACAGGTGGTATAGTATCCGTAGGGCTCCTGAAAAATTGCCAGGAAGGTACTCCTCCTTCTCCAAAGTCAGTAGTAACGCCAAGTATTACCTTTCTTATCTTAATAACATCAAATGTACTAATCGATTGTGAGTTGTTCACATCGGCAGCATAATAGTTGTAATACGACTCAAAGGGTTGTATCCCCAAAATATGCTTAGAGATAAGAATAATATCGAAAGTCGAAACGCCATTGGCATAAAGCGTATCTTTGGATACGGAAAGCAAATATTCCTCAGAGGAGGGCAAATCTGTGAAGGTATATACCCCCAAGGTATCCGTAATTACCTGTTGTTGGCCATAAGTGTCATTGTCAATAGTTACCGTTGCATTGGCAATTGGTCTCCCTCCCGGGGTGGTGATTTTACCCGAAAGGGTATAGTAATTGACTGTAGAGGGGTACTCCATCCCGTGCAAGGTGTCCGGGTCGGTCTGCAGGGGATCGAGCCAGTCTTTTAACCGCCATTGTGGTTGGCTGCCTACGTGCCAGGCGTAAGAAATATGCCCGTAATAACCTATTGTTGTATTATTCGAGCAAAGTGAGTCATTGACACCTCCGTGTAGTTGCCCAAGTACCAATCCGTTACTCGCATCTATCAATGGAGAACCTGACGACCCTACCTGAAATGTTCCCGTGCTATAATCTACTCTGAAATGATAATACGCAGGGGTCGCTGGACCAACATCCCAAGGGATTGGGTTAGGCCAAATAATAGGGGAGGAGTTGGAGGTTGCAATTTTTTTGATGTCTCCCTTGGGGTGATGAATCATGACTAGTGAAGTGTTATTAGGTGTTAGTCGACTCCAGCCATTGAGATAAGCATGGACGTTACCCGGAATATCGGGAATCAAATCCACCAAAATAAAATCACTTTGTTGCCTGCCTGATACGTATTCGCAACCTAGAATGGAGTTGAAACCGGGTTCTGTGGCGGGATTGTCACACCCATCACTTTCGTAGTTGAAGTCAAAGCGGTACATATCCCATACGGGCGTATAACCATCCTGACAATGGTAGGCGCTTAGCAAGTAGGGGGTTCCGTCTAGACTGGTATTGTTTAATAGACTACCCGAGCAATACCCCATTCCTTCCTCTACTACGACTATAATACGACAGACACCTCGCTTTTGTGCATCCCAATCCGCACCGGTGCTACAGTTGATGTTCTCATGGCATGGAAATGATGCCCCAAATCCGAAGACATTATCAGTTTTTTCCTCTCCTGTGAAGTTTTTCTTGGAGTAAGCATGGTCAACCCTGAAAATATTGAAGTGTCCTGCTCCCCTTACTGCTTTCGGCTCGTAGTATTCAACTATGGCGGCGTTCCCTCTGATGAGTCCCGTCCAAAACCGTCTGCTTTTCCGGTTGTTTTTCCAGGTGTAAGCACCTTTTATTTGTTGGTGGTCAGGGCTATACATAAAGAGCATCGCCCCCCGAGGGATAAAGAAATCATTGTACATAAATGCTAGTGCAAGTGCCCCTTTGGATTCGATTGTCAGCCGCCAGATTCTATCTCCATTATTGAGTTCCGTCCATTGTCCGCTATTTTCAAAGTTCAACTCCGTCCGGATTGGCACCGAAAACCTCGTTCCGGGTCCTTCGTTATCTTCTCTCGCGATTTTTTTAAAATCCAACTTTGGTAATACAACAACGGGGGGTATCCCTTTTTGTGCAAACAAGATGGCATTTTCTGCCTCAAAACTTGGAGGACTTATTGGCTCCATCGCCTGCGCACTAACCTTCAATAAAAATACTAAACTGATAATTGTTGTTGCTGTAAGTCTCATTATTAAGATTTTTTTATTCACTCATTCAATCATTCAGTTTCCCGCCCATACGGGCACGCACCGGTGCAAAGGCACGCAAAGGTTCACGCAAAGAGTCTCCCAATCTCCCGTTTTTCCCGCAAAGTTTCGCAAAGGTTTCGCAAAGAGCGCAAAGAATCTCCCAATCTCCAATTCTCCAATCTCCAATTCTCCCGCAAAGGAACGCAAAGGATCACGCAAAGACCGCTTAGTTCGCAAAGAATTACTTCCCATTCTCTCAGTCTCCCAATCTCCCACTCGCCCATTCACTCATCCCTCCTTCGTCAGGATGCAGGCCTCCCTCCCTTCGGTTATGAGGCGGGCCTCCCTCCCTTCGGTTATGAGGCGGGCATTCAATCATTCAATCATTCACTC
>JALVDO010000059.1 GCA_027008975.1 Saprospiraceae bacterium
AAAAAACCGGAAAGATAATTCCTAAAAAAAATACATCCCTCTAATGGCAAAAACACGACTCTTCATCTTTGTACCGTTCTCTAACCGGTACAGGCTGTTGAGTGATTTTGACCAGCGCAAATCTACACCAAAATGTTCATTTATGTTCAATGTCGCACCCAATATTATCGAAAACATGGTCGGATTGAAGGCGTAATCCTCCGTCACCTCCTCATTTTTGTAGTTGATAATGCGGTAATTGATGAGCCGCGCGTAGGAGACGCCCCCATTGACGATGAATTTCCACTCATGGAAATGCATCAACACCGGCACCTCCACCATATTCATATCAATCTGCTTAAACACCGGCACATTATCCACCGCAGCCCGCTTGCTGCCGTGCTGCGTAAATAGAATGCCCGCACCAAACTCCCATCGCTCCGAAAGTTTGGTATAGACCTTCAGCCCACCCTGCAATTTGAAGTGGTGAAAACCCAGTAGCCCGTCGCCGTCCAACTGCACCAGATTGAGCCCGCCTACAGCTGCAGCCCTAAATCGCCGTTCCTGCGCTTTCAATGGCAGTAAAAACAAACCGAAGATAATAATTGTCAATATTTTTTTCATCTGTTTATATTTTATTAGCTGCCTGCCTGCCTCACATCGCGCAGCAGGAGGACCTGCCTCACGACTAAAAGCTTGCCTCCCGAAGGAAACGAGGGAGGGAGGGAGGTTTCCCACAGGCTGCTAATTTCCTTCAATCTATCCAAGTTTTATTATAAGCATACCCTGATTCTCCCTAAAAACGAAATTCTCAATAAATAGTTGCTCTCTTTGGAAAAATCTCTGCATACCCCGAGCTGACAAAGCTGCTGCCTGCGACCTGTGGTCGCAATGTGGATATTGGTGTTGGCTTCCAGCCGAAAAATGCGCCAATCCATAGGTCGAAAACCTAAACTTTAGTGCGTTTTGCGACGGCACGTCGCAACGAGCAGTCCAATTTAATTCTTAATTATGTCGGTGCCAGCAGGGGTGTATGGTCTCAAATTGATAATGAACCAATGCTATTTTAAGCAAATCGGGAAAACAGAATCCTTCATACTACTTCTTTTTGAGTACAAAGATGATACTTTATTTAAAAAAATAAATAAAACTTAATTAAGATAATTGTTTATTTAAGTTTTTATTGATTTATTTAACTAACAATGTCCCTCATTAAATTCTGAAATAATTACTTAAAAGAATAATGTTTTTCACACTTGACAAATATACCAATTATTGGTACTTTTGTAAAAAAAACTATTATGAGTAAGAATACATCAATAACGCTTGGGGATCATTTTGAAGGCTTTGCCCTAAAAATAATTGAATCGGGGAGATACAATTCAATGAGTGAAGTAATAAGAGCGGGGTTAAGGCTACTTGAAGAGCGGGAAACTCAGAAAGAATTACTGCGTGACGCACTAGTTGAAGGTGAAGAAAGTGGATTTATCAAGGATTTTAATCCGGAAGTTCTTTTGTCAAATCTTCACAAAAAACATGACACTAAATGATGCAAACTCAAATTTCGAAGAAAGCTCAGGATGATTTGATAGAAATTTGGGAATATACATTAAAAAAATGGTCAATTAATCAAGCCGATAAATATTTTCAAATCTTAACGGACACCATTAACGCAATAGCAAATGAGCCGAATATGGGTAAAAGTTATGAACGCTTGCGAAAAGGGTATTTCGGCTTTCATATAAAATCTCATATTATATTTTACAAAATAGACAACGGCGACACTTTGAAGATTATTAGAATCCTACACCAGAGAATGGATTTTCCGAATATCCTTTAAGAAAGTATAAATCTTACCAAGGCAAATAATTCTCCACCTCCTTCCACGGATTCGCCTTATTCAAATTAATCAGGAATGAAATCCTCGATAAGTAATTGCCCCGCTCCGCATAGTTATTCTTGATACGGGAAGACTCGATAACAGGGAAGTAAACTTCGAGAATATCGGGCAGCAACTCCAACTCAATACCCGCTACCCAAAGGATATTGTCACTCAGTTTGAGTGGCTTTTCCGGCGTCGCAAAATACCCGATGTCAAAAAACGGACGAAGTGGCAAATTCAAGGGGAGCGATTGTGGCAAATCGGCAGTAATATTTATCGTCGCGATGAATTTATTGCTATAGCCATAAGGATGATTTTGCCCCACACTATAGCGCATCCCACCTCCGGTTGTCCCGATTTGCTGTGCCCAGATATTGTCATACTCATTTCTGCCAAAGTAATATTCGTCATAGAGGTAATCACCGGCATTATAGCCCGCAAGCGTCAGCGAATTCGGATAGCGAACCGATGTTTTACCTTGGGTGTTCTTCAGGAATGCCCCGATATGAAACCGAAAATCAATGGACTTTTTGGGAGCATAAGTATATGCTTTATGATACGTCACGGCAGCTTTGAGGGACTGCTGCGACAGAAAGAATACCGTATCCTGACCATACTCCAACTTAAAGGTCAACGCAGAAGGATGCAATGCCCGATTGTTTTTGTATTTGTAAATTAGCTGTGGAAAATATTGTAAATATTGGGTCTTACCAACATAATCACCGGACTTAAAGACGAGATGCTCCGTTTGCAGGATGACATTTTGTAACCGAAGTGTGTGAACGATTGGCTTTTTGTGGTTGGGATTAGAGGTGAGCTCAATAAAGGGCGTGAATTTTTTATAGCCGAGATGTACATCAAAAATCATGTTGTAATCGGCACTAAACTTACGGGCATTCAGCCCAATTTTAATTTCGTCAATCCGCGAATTGCGTGGCAATATCCGATACTGCGCCATCCCTTCTCCGCTTATACTCCTACTCCCAAAAGCATAGAGCGGCAATAGGCGGTATTCAAACGGACGGTTGGAGAACAAAGGGGTATTCCCGAGATACAACCCCAACATGGAGTTATCATAGGCATTCCAACTAAACATCGGACTAAAAAAGAGCGTACTCACCTTGTCGTTTTCAAGTCCGGTGAGGAATTTCAACCGAATGGGCTCCAACCTTTTGAATAAACCTTTGCTTTTTATATGATTGTTGGCACGATTAATGTCATTGGACAAATTGACGGCATCAATGGTGTAATAATCAGCACCATCATCGGGAAGTACAATTTCCCGAACATCCATAAAACCTTCCTGCCATGGATAATCCAACGTATCCAACTGCACCCCCTTTTGTCGAAATCCGGTAATCGAAAAGGGAGCATCGATACCACCTTTATTCCTAACCTTTAAGTGCACTTTTGCATCTTTTTTTGCTATAGCCGAAAAGGCATAATCCATGGTTTTTCGACTTTCTATTGACTCATCAAAAAGCCATTTCAGATTTTTGTGAAGATTACTCTCCAGCACGATATTAAAATCGTGTGGCTTGGGATGCCTGTACTTCCATTGCCGGTAATAGTCTTTCATTGCCTTATCCAAAGCATCCGTTCCAACGTATTTTTCCAACATATCCATCAACTTCGCCGGACGGCTGTAAGCATTGATAAAGTAATTGACAGGACTCATTTGATTCGCCCGCAAGTCAATTGCCTGATGCCTGTTTTTTCTTGCTTTAAATAAAAAGACCAATTCCTCAATGGAATAATCGGAGCCATTGTATAAAAACCTTGGGAAAAAATCCATCCCATTACCCTCGTAGTACTTTCGCATATATTTCCTCTCGTAATAGGTGTTGAGTCCTTCGTCCATCCAGGCGTGATCGCGCTCATTCGAGCCCAATATGCCGTAAAACCAGTTGTGCCCAACCTCATGGGTAATGACATTGTCCAGTCCCTTGTCACTCCCTGAAGGGCCAATGAGGGTGATCATCGGATACTCCATTCCCCCTCCGAGGCTGTGAACGCTTGATACGGCGGTGGCGTGCGGATAAGGATAAGCTCCTACATTAGCGGAATAAAATTTAACGGCGCGAGCGATAAAATCGGGAGCGTGTTGCCATTGCTTTTCATTGCTCTTATCGAAGAAGGCGCGACAGGCAACTTCCTCACCTGTTGGCAAGGTAATTATCTTCTCCAGTACCTTGAATCGCTTATCGGCAAACCAAGCAAAGTCATGGACATTTTCAGCTGTAAAACGAATGGTCTTTTGCGTAGCAATTGTCGAGGGAAAGTCCTCCTCCACAATCCCTCTGACGGGATTACTCAGCGTATCAAAGTAGGCTTCGGTCTGCTTGATTCGCTCCTGTAAAAATAGCTTTTCAGAGTCGGTTTGCAGCGTTCCCGTGGCTGCGACTACATAATTTTCCGGCAGGGTGATTGACACGTCAAAGCTGCCAAATTCGGAATAAAACTCTCCAAGCGACAGGTAGGGCATCGCGTGCCAGCCTTCGTTATCATAGACCGCCGGCTTGGGATACCATTGCGTAATTTGGTAAGATTGCCCTACGTGCCCCATTCGCGAAAAAGAAACGGGAATATCTACAACAAAGGGGGTAGTAATGGTAATACTCGCTCCTGATCGCAGTGGGTTGTCGAGCTCCAATTTTCCAATATCAGGATTATCCTTATCTAATTTGAAACTTGCTTTTTGTCCATTGACAGCGAAGTCCAGCCCTGTTATCCTGCCAAGGTCCTCATCCGGTGCAAAATAGAATCGCAGGCTGTCAAATTCAATCATTTGCTTGGCAAAAGCCGTCTTTCTATTGCTGTAGGCATTAGGCCAAAGGTGGAAGTATATAAAAGACAAATCGTCGGGCGATTGATTGTAGTAGGTCAATTCCAATTGCCCTTTTAGTTGATTGCGATAATCATCCAGCGTGACATCGATTTTGTACTCGACCTTTTGTTGAAAATAGGGTTTTTGAGCCATAAGACTCAAGGGGAAAAGCCCCAGTAATAGGAGTAATAGCGCGTTTTTCATCTTGTAGTTCCTTCTTTTGTTGAGAGATCAATTCTTTTATTCAACGCAAATCTATTAAAAAAAACGTTGTGGCGCATTTTTTTTAACTTTTGCGAATTAAAGGAATCATCAGATGAAATCGGCAGACCATTGTTATAATACCTTACATTCCTTGCACAAAATAACAAAAAGCTGTATCTTAGCGGTATGGGAAAGGTAAGAATAGCTAATCCGCTCTACGATGTCGTCTTCCGTTATATGATGGAGGACAACAAGGTGGCGAAACTGTTTCTGTCGGCTATCATCGGCAAAGAAATAAAGGAGTTAGCCTTTAGCCCGACCGAGTACAGTAGTAAAATCGGACTTGAAAACAGCATTACCGTCACCAGAATGGACTTCAATGCCCGTATTCAAGAGTCGGACGGAAAGGAGACCGTTGTCATCATTGAACTGCAAAAGGCAAAATTCTACTATCAGACCATTAGGTTCAGAAAATACCTC
>JALVDO010000060.1 GCA_027008975.1 Saprospiraceae bacterium
TCCAATCATTCTTGTAAATCAAATTTCTTTCTGTTTAAAACTTTGTTAATCTGCGTTCAGCTTGCCCGCACCGGTACGCGCCCGCGCCCATACCCATACCCCAATACGGGAGCGTATGCTCGGGACAGTCTTGTCGCGCCCGTATGGGTATGGGGTGTTCAATTTCTTGCTCACAATCCATTCGCCATTACTCTTTTTTTTGATTTAAATCATGAGGTGACGTATTTACCTATTTTTATCACCTGATTGCCGCTTTGGTTACAGAATAAAATGTATTAATACCTTCAAAAAGAGTCGTCACCTGTCCCTTAAATAAAATAGTTAGTGAACCCTTGAATTTCTTTTGAATGGAGATCTCGTCTGCTTTTACTGTCACTTTTAACAGGTGATTTCTAAATCCAAAAGAGAAGGAGTAACGCTCCCATTTTTTTGGCAGAAAAGGATTGATTTCCAGACGTCCCTCCCTGACTTTAACCCCACCGAATCCCTTGACAAACGCCATCCATGTCCCTGCCATACTGGTGATGTGGCAGCCTTCGTTGGTATCATTGTTGAAGTCCTCCAAATCGAGACGGGCTGTTCTCATAAATAATTCATAGGCCTTGTCATGATAATCAAGTCGGGTAGCCAGAATGGAGTGGATACAGGGCGATAAAGAAGACTCGTGTACCGTTAATGGCTCATAGAAATCAAAATTCCGTCGAATCGTCTCTTTGTCAAAATGATGCTCAAAGAAATAAAGTCCTTGTAGTACATCTGCTTGCTTGATAAAGCAGGAGCGCAAAATTCTATCCCATGACCAGTTTTGCGAAATGGGTCGTTCGTTTTCCGGCACTTCACTTGCCGCCCTTATTTCTTTGTCGAGATAGTTTTCCTGCTGTAAAAAAATTCCCCTTTCTTTGTCTTCCGGAAAAAAGATGTTCCCCGCGATAGTTTTCCACCTTTCTACTTCTGCCAGGGCATCAAAATCCAACTCTTTTAGGAGTAGCTTATATTTATCGTAGTCCTTATCTTTTACATGATGCAGCACTTTCACGGTATATTCCATGCACCATTTGGCGATATAGGAGGTGTACCAGTTGTTGTTGACGTTGTTCTCGTATTCGTTCGGACCGGTGACACCTAGCATGACATATTGTCCTTTTGCTCTTGAGAAATTAAAACGTTGTGCCCAAAATCTAGCGATGCCAATCAGCACTTCCAGTCCGTAATCGATTAAATATTGGTCGTCACCGGTGTAGTTTACATAATCAAAAATAGCGTAGGCAATTGCTCCGTTTCGATGGATTTCCTCAAAGGTGATTTCCCACTCATTGTGGCACTCTTCTCCATTCATCGTGACCATGGGGTAAAGTGCTGCGCCCCGGTTAAAACCAAGCTTTTGAGCATTTTCGATGGCTTTTTCCAGATGGTTGTAGCGATAAATAAGCAGATTGCGAGCGACATTCGGCGGAGCTGTGCTCAGATAATATGGAATACAATAGGCTTCGGTGTCCCAATAAGTACTTCCTCCGTATTTCTCTCCGGTAAATCCCTTCGGTCCGATATTTAATCGCGCATCAACACCCGTGTAAGTTTGGTTGAGTTGGAATATGTTAAAGCGAATCGCCTGTTGTGCAGAGACATCATTTTCGATGATAATATCATTCTCCTTCCAACGGTCTTCCCAATACTTTTTTTGTTGTTTCAAAAGCTCTTCAAAGCCCAATTCACAGGCATCATTCAAGCCGGCGATTGCCCGCTCTTCTAATTCGTCTTTGGGATAATAAAAGGAAGAGGTCGTGCAGGATATTTTTTGGATGGTCAGGGTTTCTCCTTCGCTTATCTCCTGTTGAATGATTTGGCTGACTTTCTGTGGTTCGATTTTCCATTGTGATGAGCAGCCGAAAGTACAACTGTTTTTTACTGCGCAACTCACGTGGAAATCTGTTTTTTTTGTTTTGGCACTCACTAGGGCAATATCCTGCTTGACACCTTCTCCGATGGGTGTCCAAAAAATTTCATCGTAATTAGAATCCTGATTCCGTACATTAAAGTCAAGTATGCAGGCGACCTCTATTTTTCCTGAAAAGTTGATGGCTTTTACTTTGTATGACAATGCGCCAATCTCATCATAAACCATAGAGTAAAACCGGATAGCCTCCACCTCTATAATTTCGCCCTGTGGAAATTTGACCGTAAATTTTCGTTCAAGTAGGCCTTGCCTCATATCCAGTACACGCTCGTAGGAAAGGATACTCATAGTATGCAAATCAAGCGCCTGTCCGTTGATGAGGATGTTTACGCTAATCCAATTGACGGAGTTTAAGACCTTTGCGAAATACTCGGGGTAGCCGTTTTTCCACCAGCCTACTCGTGTTTTGTCCGGATAGTAGATGCCTGCGAGGTAATTTCCCCGAAGCGTCTTTCCTGAAAAACTTTCTTCAAAATTAGCCCGCTGTCCCATTTTCCCATTTCCGATACTAAAAATACTTTCGCTCACTTCGTTGTATTCAGGAAAGTATCTACGCTCTACTATTCTCCAGGGTTCTATGGATAAATATTGCTTCATTGCCTATTGATATTATATAGCTATTTTTTTTATCAAAGATTGGTAAGTGAAGCCCTCAAAACCCTCAATAACGAGGTCAGCTTCTCCAAGATCCGATTCATTCCCCACTCCTACCGCGTACATGCCACCTGCTTTTGCCGCCTCAACACCTTTAGCGGCATCTTCAAAAACAACCGTCCGGTTGGGAGGTACAAGGCACATCGCAGCTCCCATGATAAAAACTTCCGGATTAGGTTTACCCTTTGTTGTCATATTGCCATCGACTATTACATCAAATAAGTTTGAAACGCCTAATTGCTCTAGAATAACTTTTGCATTTTTGCTTGCAGAGCCCAATCCTGTCTTTACCCCAAGACTGATTAATTGGCGCAGAAATTCGTGTACGCCGGGCAGCAAATCTCGATGAGTGATATTTTTAATGAGGAGGAGGTACTCGTCATTTTTCTTTGCAGCAAGTAATTTTTTTTCTTCTCCAGATTTCTCGATACCCGCCCATGATAGAATGAGGTCTAGGGAATCAATTCTGCTAACTCCTTTTAGTTTTTCATTTTGCTCTTCCGTCAGGTCATAGCCAAAGCCTTTTGCGAGGTTTCGCCATGCTAGGAAGTGATACTTTGCCGTATCAACAATGACCCCATCCAAGTCGAAAATACATAGTGAAATTGGAAGCATGAGTTTGGCTTTATTTATATTTGGGTGTAAATATAGATAAAAATCACGCTTTACGTAAAATAAACACTAAGTCTTTTTTTCTTTCTATCAAAAAAGCATCCCAGGAGAGACTCCGGAATGCTTTTCAAAGGGAAGCTCGCTCTTGAGTGACTTCCCAACCTTGTTAACAACTTTTATTTTCTAATCTTTAAACTGCCATACTTAAGCCGAGCTTTGATGATGGGAGAACCCTCCGCTCCGGTACCACCGAGGACTTCATGTAGAGAAGATTTTTCTTTTTCATAACTCACCTTCATCGTTTGGGGGTAGATGATACCGGCATATTCCGATTTAGCGTCCAGTTGATAATTAGTGCTCTCTGCCAAGTCAATATCAAAATCAGAATATCTCCCCTGAAGTCGTATCTCGTTAAACGTTGGGTTGACGAAGTCAATTTTGACCTCAGAATAAGCAACATCGAAGCTAACGAAATTATCGACGTGCCCTATGTCAAAGTGTGAGTATTTAGAATTGGCAAAGAGTACTTGTACCTTATCAATGGTTATATTATTATACTTGCCGTTAAGGATGAACTCTTCTACTTCGTGAATTTTGTAATTATCGTACCCAGTCTCGGCTTTTACATTGATGATGTTTTTAATTTCAATGTTTGAATATTTACTATCAACTTTCAATTCTTCTGCCTTCAACAATTTCATAGAGCCGTATTTCAACTCGGCGGTCATATTTTTGGCTAGATTGACTGTTCCGTCTGCAAATTTTAAAATGAGTTGACAATCGTCAGAAAATCCATCACATTGATATTTTCCGTATTTCAGGCTCATTTTTACGCTACCATTTAAGGACGCAAGATAAACATCTCCGTATTTGTTATTAACGGACAAATTGGCATCAGCCGGCATAAATACGGCGTAATTTATTTCAAAGTCAGTATTTTCGTTTGACCAATCCCACCAAGATTTTTCTTCCTTATTGATAAGGGTGATTGCTCCAATCAAGTCATTAGAATCCATAAACTGAATTTTTATCCTGTCGAAAATTTTTTGTGCTTTGGACTCATTCTCTGCTTTTACTTTGATTTCGATGGCTATCTTTACGTGGTTTTTTTGCCAGGTCTCCACGCTTACCTTTCCAAACTGATTCTCCAGACTAACCATTTCGGAACCATAGTATCTAAAATCTTTCTTGATCTCTTTAGAATACTCCCTCTTACCCGTTGATGTCTTTGCCGCTATCGGCAAATTTGCGGTAAGCATCATGAGTAAAAATATATTAAAGACTAATTTGTGCATTTTTATTATTATTTTGTTCCTGCTTATTCTCTTGCGTCCTTTCCAATACCATTTTCAAAATATTTATTTTCAATTGATAACTCTTGATTATATTGGCGATTAGTTTTTCTTTCGTTCCCGGCACTTCATTGACCATATCCTCCTTCAATTCTCTTATGGCATCATCAATTTGCTGCAGGTCTGTATCTACCGATTTATCGTGATTTAGCTTGGTTAATTGCGCATACTTTTCAGACACCTGTTTTTTGTAGAAGGTCTCAATCTCTGCTAACTCGCCAGATAGGCTATTCCGCGATGATGGACTGGAAGAGCCGATGTAATTTCCAATTATCCCTCCTATGAAAAGCAAGAATAAAACTGCTGCTGCAACTTTCAGGTGTCGCCTAAGTTGGTATCCATGTGTCGGAGTGTTTTGCTTCTCTTTTCCAAGTTCTCGCTCGATTTTAGTCCATATTTTAAGGCTCGGGACGGCATCATCGAATGCCTCCCTGTTGTTTTGGACGAAACTTTCCAATTTGTTGTTTTTTATTTTGTCACCCATAACAGTGTTTTTTATTTTATCTCTCTATCTGTAATAATTTCGCTCTTAGTTTCTTCTTTGCCCTAGAATATTGGGATTTTGACGTTGCCTCACTAATGCCGAGAATACTCCCTATCTCCTTGTGGTCATACCCCTCAATCAGATACAATGTACAGACGACCCTGTAACCATCGGGTAGTTCTGCCATCGCCTTTTGGATACTTTGCACCTGATAATTTATTTGTGTCGAATAATCAGTTTCCTGCTCATCGACCTCCTGCCAATGGTTGTAGTTTAACTCTTCAAAAAATAATTTTTTCTTTTTTAAAAAATTAATACAGTTGTTGACAACAATCCTTTTTATCCAGGCTCCGATTGAAGATTGATGCTGAAAGGAATCCAAATGGGTGAAGACATCTACAAATGAGTTTTGCAAAATATCTTCCGCATCCACTTCATTCCGGAGCATACGCAGACAGGTATTGTACATTGCCTTTGCGTACAACTTGTATAATTCAAATTGCGCTTTTCGTTCTCCGCGCCTGCACGCTTCAATTACATCGCGGTGGGTATTTACATAGTCCAATTTTAGCAAAACTTATGTGTATTTGTTTATAAGGACAAGGCGGTGTACTGAATAGTTGCTCAAGATGTTAAAATTGATAAAAAATCACTGTACTACACGCGCCAATCCTTCCTTCGCCTCCTTGTAATCCGGTGCCATGTTTAACGCCTGTTCATAATTGCTTTTGGCTCGTTTTTTGTCTCCTAGTAATTCGTAAGCATACCCTCTGTAGAAATATGCCGGAATAAAAATAGGTGCAATCTCTATGCAAATATCAAACATCTTAATGGCTTGCGGGATGGAGTCTAGTTCGAGGTAGAGCAGCCCCGCATTATAAGAGCCTTCTTCGTACTGGGGGTCGATAACAACCGTTTTTTTATATAAAGCAATAGCTTCGTTCAGGCGGTTTTGATTTCGTAAGAAATCAGCCATAGCATGTATCGCAAGCACGTTGCCGGGATCTATCTCTGTGGCTGTTTTGAAGTATTTTTCCGCAATTTTGGGGTTTATTTTAGCATATTGCTGTCCTAGGTTAATCCATCCGTCAATAAGGTCAGGATCAAAATCAACTGCTTTCTGATAGCTATTTATGGCGCGAATACTATCCCCAAGGTCTTTGAAGTTTTGCCCAAACATAAAATAGGCTTCTGCATTCTGTGGGTCTATCCTCAGGATTTGGTCAATGATGCGCATAGAGTCATCATACTTCATTAAGATGTAATATACCTCGCTTAGTTTGAGGAGCGTCGGAATCCTCTTTGGATATAATTTGGCGGCATGCTCCATTGTTAGTAGTGCCTTTTTAGACTCTAAGTGATCCATATATGCATCCGACAATAAGTGTAGGGCACCTATATCCAGAGAGTCTAGAGAGAGTACCTTTTTTAAATCCTGAATGGCTTCTGCGTACTGGATGTTATCGTAATACACCTTTGCCCTTTCAAAAAAAAGGGTTTTATCATTAGGGGTCTGACTGATTTTTTTGCTCAACTGGTCAATAACGGGGTTTCCGGTTTGCGGTAGTTTGTCAACGGATGGTTTGGGTTCTTCCTTGCATCCGGTCAGTAGTAAAAATAAAAAAAACGGTATAAAAAAATTCACTTTAGCGGTATTCATAATTTATCTTTTAGATTTGGAATTGAAAATGATACTGTTGTTCCCTGCCCCTCCTTGCTCTTGATGGTTATTTCACCCTCCAATAATTCGATGTATTGCTTGGTGATACTTAATCCCAAGCCAGTCCCCTTAATATTCTCCACGTTAGAAGCCCTGAAAAAACGAGAAAATAAAAACTCCTGCTCCTTTTGAGGAATACCGATTCCGTGATCCTCAATGGCAATACTGAGCATATCTCCTTCGTAGTGTACCTGGCATTTTATCTCTGTCCATTCATCAGAGTATTTAACGGCGTTGGACAATAAATTATGCATGATATTCTCCAAATAATGTTTGTCCGTGTGAATGATGTTATTCTTCCCATCAAAGTCATAAAATACTATAATTTTCTGCCCCTCTTTTAAATAGCCCTCTGCTTTTTCCTGGATTTCTACCAGAAATTTTTCAATGCTAAAAGGAGTGACAGATAATTCTGTTGCACCGGACTCCAACCTTGCAGATGACAGAAAGTCGTCCAAAATCAAATTCAGATTATGAACAGTTGATTTTATTCTCTTAGTGTGTTTCAATCTTTTATTTTGTTGATTGGCATCAGAATAAGCTTCAATAATATCTGCCGAAGATAAAATGGTTGCTAAAGGTGTTCTGAACTCATGTGAAGCCATAGATAAAAAACGCCCCTTCATTTCATTCAAAGAACGCTCTTTTTCTAAACTTTTTCGAAGGCGTTTTTCACTTTCACGAAGGGCGTTCTCGATTTTTTCTCGTTCTACAATCTCCTTAGCCAAATCGACATTTGACTGTGACAGTTGGGTGACAGCCCGGGCTAAATCCTGTGTCCGCTGCGCCACTTTCTCCTCCAATTCTGCATTTAATTGCTTTATTTTCTCTTCTGCCTCTTTGATTTCAGTAATATCCTGAATAATGCCTATGAAGAGATGCTCCCCTTTGTCTTCGACTTCGCTAACGGCTAAGCGAATGGGGAAAAGACTGCCATCTTTTCTCTGTGCAATAACATCTCGACCTATTCCCATTATCTTGGCCTGACCGGTTTTTAGGTAATTCCGAATATAGGCATCGTGGTTTTTCTTATGAGGGTTAGGCATAATGGTGTTGATGTTCTGACCCACCAGTTCTTCTTTCGTATATCCAAATAGGTGGTACATAGCCGGATTGACCAGTTTTACAATACCTTTGGTATCAATGACGACGATGCCATCTACTGCCGACTCGAAAAGACGATCGGGATTAATTGCTATATTATTCATGTATGAGCTTTGTATTTGCACACAAAACTATAAAAATTATGGCATACTTCTCTACCATTCGGTATAACAAAGGTAAGTCGTAATGGATTGACACATTTTTTAACCGCTTTGCGAGCAAAAAACCGTACTTTTGCGTAAATTCAAGCTTTTTTGGGAAGAAATTCTCAAAAAAAAACAAACG
Organism: Saprospiraceae bacterium; assembly: GCA_027008975.1. Lineage (GTDB taxonomy): Bacteria > Bacteroidota > Bacteroidia > Chitinophagales > Saprospiraceae > JALVDO01. Next base: position 8,166 of record JALVDO010000060.1, read on the forward strand.
ATTGCATAAAAATAAAAATAAGTCTTAATTTAGCTATTAATATCATCATACGACCATGAAAAAACGTGTCACAATACAAGATTTGGCGAAGGAATTGAATACAACTCCTTCCACTATTTCGAGAGCATTGAAGAATCACCCTGCCATTAGCAAATCAATGAAAAAAAAGGTAGTTGACCTTGCGAAAGAACGCAATTACCAGATTAATGCGCTTGCGGCGGGCTTGAGAATTGGCAAGAGTAAGACCATAGGTGTTATCGTACCCCGAATTAATAGGGATTTTTTCTCTAATGTTATAGCGGGTGTCGAAGACATGGCTTTTGAAAATGGCTACAATGTGGTCATCTGTCAAACGCATGATAAGGTCGCTAAAGAACGGCAACATCTAAATACGCTTATCAGTAGCGGGGTTAGTGGAATACTGGTGTCGGTTGGGTTAGAAACCAACAACTTCGACCACTTCGATGAAGTAAAAAGGCTGGGTATTCCGCTTATATTTTTTGATAGGGTTGCGGAGCAGAGTGATGTCAATAAGATTCAGAACAACGATAAAGCCGGTGCATACAAAGCGGTTGTTCACTTGATTGATAACGGATATAAAAGAATTGCCCACTTTGCGGGTCCCGATTACCTAAATGTTTATAAAGATAGAAAAGAGGGGTACCTCGATGCACTCCGCGATTATAATATTGAGATAGAAGAAGAATTGATTATCGAAAGTGATTTGAAGGTTGAGTCAGGCAGGGTGTCTATGAAGCAGTTGATTGAATTGCCTAACCCTCCGGATGCTGTCTTTTCGGCGAGTGACTACTCCGCACTTGGTGCTTTGCTATACCTTGATGAGATGGGAATAGATGTCCCCAACCAAATAGGCGTGGTGGGCTATAGCAATGAAAATTTTACAGCATTGATTTCTCCCAGCCTGACCTCTGTGAACCAGCACGGTATGGAAATCGGGCGGTATGCAGCAAAGGTGTTTTTTGAGGAAATAAATGATCAACAAAAGAGCCTGATTCCACGCACTATCGTTTTGGATCCGGAATTAATCATTAGAGCATCTTCTGTTAGAAAATAAATTATTATAGAAACATAAAAACAATTAATACATGTCACAACATTACCAACTAAGATATGCCTCTCACCCCAAAGACGTAAAACAATACGATACCAAAAGGCTAAGAGAAGAGTTTGCAATTACCAGCTTTATGAAGCAGGGAGAGATTAATATGGTTTATTCGCTTTTTGACAGGTATATTGCAGGTGGTGCCGTTCCTATGAGTCAGCCATTGACCTTAAGAACGATTGACCCGCTCAAAGCCAACTACTTTTTGGAGAGAAGAGAGCTAGGTATTATAAATGTTGGGGCAGCAGGTAGCGTATCTGTTGACGGGAAAGTATATCCCCTTAAGTATAAGGAAGCACTTTATGTCGGACGGGGAAATAAGGAGGTGATTTTCACTAGTAATGATGCTCACCAACCGGCGAAGTTTTACTTCAATTCTGCCCCGGCTCATACCGCCTATCCCAATAAGCTCGTCACGCTGGAAGATGCCGAAATTGTTCACCTCGGGGCACTGGATACTTCCAATGACCGCCAAATCAATAAACTCCTGGTCAATAGCGTCGTCCAGACCTGTCAATTGCAAATGGGAATGACAGAACTCAAGCCGGGAAGTGTGTGGAATACCATGCCGGCACACGTCCACAACAGAAGGATGGAAGTTTATTTTTACTTTGAAGTGCCGGAGGGGCAATCCATCTGCCACCTGATGGGAGAGCCACAGGAGACACGACATATATGGCTGCAAAATGAAGAGGCGGTCATTTCTCCTTCCTGGTCAATACACGCCGCTGCCGGTACCTCTAATTACATTTTTATTTGGGGAATGGCGGGTGAAAACCTTGACTATGGGGATATGGATGGCGTCGCTATCCCGGATTTGAGATAAAATTAATGGAGCGATGAAAGTTGTAACCTTCGGAGAAATAATGCTTAGATTGGCGACCCCCGGTCATTTGCGCTTTGAGCAGACCAATGTCCTCGATTCCACCTTTGGTGGAGGCGAAGCCAATGTGGCGGTTTCACTAGCCAATTATGGCATTCCGGTGAATTTTGTTACTCGCCTTCCTAAAAATGACATTGGCATCTGGTGCGAAAAGGAGTTGAAAAAAATGGGTGTCAATACACAGCAAATCGTATGGGGTGGTGAGCGACTTGGGATTTACTTTCTGGAGTCGGGTGCCGTAAGTCGGGGTAGCAAAGTGGTCTATGATCGGGCACATTCCGCTATCGCGACAATCACACCCGGAGCAATTGATTGGAAGCGCGTTTTTGAGGGTGCTGGCTGGTTTCACTGGACGGGTATAACACCGGCTATTTCGGCAGGTGCGGCGGCTGTCTGCCAGGAGGCAATCGAGGTGGCCAGCGAAATGGGCTTGACCGTTTCGACCGATTTAAACTACCGTAAAAAACTCTGGAATTGGGGTAAGACCCCGGAAGAGGTCATGCCCCGTCTGGTAAGTGGCTGTGATATCATACTCGGTAATGAAGAAGACGCTGAAAAGGTCTTTGGCATTCACCCTGAAGGTGTAGATGTCACCAAAGGAGAGGTTAGTGGCGAAGCCTATCGCTCCGTTGCTCAACAATTGATGAAGCGATTCCCAAAGGCAAAAAAGGTGATTATCACGCTACGGGGATCGAAGAGTGCAAGCCATAATTCATGGTCAGGTGTGCTGTTCAATGGCAAAGAATTATTAGAAGCACCTACCTACGAAATCACCCATATCGTCGACCGGGTCGGTGGTGGTGATTCTTTCATGGGAGGGCTGATTTATGGGTTGTTAACGTATAAAGACGACCAAAAGGCACTCCATTTCGCGGTAGCGGCATCCTGCCTGAAACACACCATTTATGGTGATTTCAACCGCGTGACGGTAGGTGAAGTTGAAAAATTAATGGACGGAGATGCCTCCGGCAGGGTCTCAAGATAAAATAAATTAACATGAGTTTATCCTTATTCGATTTATCAGGAAAGACCGCGTTGGTCACAGGAGCATCCCACGGACTGGGAATGGCCATAGCTATCGGGCTGGCAAATGCGGGCGCTAGCATTATTGTCAATGGACGTTCGCAGGAGCGCTTGGATAAAGCTAGGGATGTGTATGCAAAAGCAGGGGTAAAGGTGGCGACTTATGTATTCGATGTCACGGACGAAAAACAGGTTGACGGTGCATTAGATAGCATGGAAAAGGAGGTCGCCCCCATTGACATTCTCGTTAATAATGCCGCTATCATCAAGCGCGTTCCTATATTGGAAATGGAGGCTGAAGATTTTAGGCAGGTATTGGATATTGACCTCGTCGGTCCGTTTATCATGGCCAAAAACGTCGTCAGCCGTATGATAAAGCGCGGCAAGGGCGGGAAGGTCATTAATATGTGTTCCATGATGAGCGAAGTATCCCGTAATACGGTAAGCGCTTACGCTGCCGCCAAAGGAGGATTGAAAATGCTCACCAAGGAAATGGCAGACGAATGGGCAAAATACGGCATTCAGGCAAACGCCCTTGGTCCCGGTTATTTTGCGACCGACCAAACAGCCCCAATCCGGGTTGATGGTCATCCATTTAACGATTTTATCGTCAAGCGAACACCTGCACGACGCTGGGGAAACCCGGACGAATTACAGGGAGCTGCCATCTTTTTGGCATCTAAAGCCTCCGATTTCGTCAATGGACATATCCTTTATGTCGATGGTGGTATTTTAGCGACCCTGGGGAGTCATGCCGGAGAGGAATAGGCACCCGAATTTTTTGAACATTAGTACAGGCGGGCAATCCGATAATTTTTCAAAAAAATAACATGAAAAAAATAACAACACTCACACTCGTTACACTCACCATGCTAATAGCAGCATGCTCCCCAAAACCATTGGAAACGACCCTCAAAGTAAGCAACAACTCCGGCTTCGACAAGGTCGATTCAGGTATTATCCTCTCGCGGGAATCCCTGACGAAGCAGATGGATAGAGCATTGATGCCAGATAGAGTGTTTGCCATCTACAATCAGCAGGATAGTATCCTGCCTTTCCAATTGGATGACCTCGATGGAGATGGACAATGGGACGAGTTGTTTTTTGTAGTGACAATACCAAAGAATAGTACGAAATCCTTCATTATTCGGGAGACAAAGACGCTCGATATTCCCAGTTTTACGCCCCGTACCAATGTGCGATTTGCTGATATTAAACCACCTTTCAGAGAATTAACCACGGCAAAACGCCTGAGTAGTACGGATACGAAAATTTCTCAAAAGTACTTTCAAATGGAAGGTCCCGCATGGGAAAACGAATACGTAGCTTTTCGCAATTATTTTGATGCTCGAAACGGTATCGACATCTATGGCAAACGCCTACACGAAATGATACTCAACAAGGTCGGAATCAACGGGCAAAACTACCACGAACTCGCCGATTGGGGAATGGATATTCTCCACGTCGGGACTTCCCTCGGTGCCGGAGCTATCGCGATGGAGGTGCAGGATAGCGTTTACAGAATCGACTATTCGGAGGGAGCAGATGTAAAAATAATATCCAAGGGCCCGTTAAGAGGCTTATTTGAATTACATTTTCCAAAGTGGCAGGCGGCAGGGCGCACTTACGATATTACACACCGCATAAGCATTCCTGCGGGTAAGCGGTATTATCAAAGCGAAGTGAATATTGTCGGCATCAAAGGAGATGAAAAACTGGTGTCAGGCCTGGTAAATCTCCACAATGACACCCTTTACACCTTACCCGTCGGGCAGGTGACAGCCCTTGCTACGCACGATAAGCAGGCTTTTGACAGCGAATACCTCGGAATGGCGCTAATGGTAAAAAGTAAGGACTTCCTCGGGACGGGAACGGCTCCCGACTCGGGGGATGGCATCACTAGTTCTCATTTGATAAAATTAAAAATTAGTGATGGAGAACCTACCATTTTCCGTTCTTACGCCTGCTGGCAATTTGAAAATGAGAAATTTAAGGACTTAGATTATTTTATGCAATTCCTCACACAGGAAGGAAAGGACATGGGCAACTCACTGAAGTTAGAATTTGTAAAAAATAGGTAACTACTTACCTTGAGAGGGGTGAACGCCCCCGTACCGGGTGTTCTCCTTTCAGTAGTTACAAAAATAAAATCAATACATTATGCATCACACATCGAGATATCCCACTATCCTGATACTTCTCTGTATAAGCCTATCGACAATCGTGCAGGCACAGATAAGCATGCCCGCTATTTTCTCTGATAATATGATGTTTCAAAGGGAAAAAGAGATTCACCTCTGGGGGAAAGCCGGTAAAAAAGAACGCATCAATATCGAATTCAAAGGAGAAAAATACAAAACCAAGGCGGATAAAACCGGCAATTGGTCAGTTTATCTTCCTTCTGCCAAAGCCGGAGGTCCTTATAATTTAACCGTAAAGGGTAAAAAAAATCAACTGCAGTTTGCGAATATTCTAATCGGTGATATTTGGCTCTGTGGCGGACAATCCAACATGGAATGGTATCTCGAAAACGCCGATGATGGTGAAGCAGAGGTCAATGCTGCTAATTATCCCGAAATTCGTCTTTTTGATGTACCTCATTTAATGTCTAATACCCCAAAAGATGATATTGAGGCTGATGTCGCCTGGGTACCTTGTACCCCCGAAACAGCTAAGCAGTTCTCTGCAATTGGCTACTTCTTCGGAAGAGCAATACACCGGGAAGCCGGTATCCCCATCGGACTACTCGGCTCCAACTGGGGCGGGACAATCGTAGAAACATGGACGAGTGCGGAAGGATATATCGACCACCCTGTAATGAGCAAAATCGTCGAAAAAGTCGCTAACATTGATTTGGAAAAAGAAAAAAATAAAGGCGCAACCGAACACGCCAAATGGCTTGCAAAATTCACCACCGACGATAAAGGTAGAAATGGTAACGACTTTCTTTGGGCAAAGGAAGGAATGGACTACACTAACTGGGGAACCCTCGATTTGCCCGGCAGTTGGGAACCGTCCGGGCACGCAACGCTCAAAGAACTGGATGGCGTTGTCTGGTTTCAGAATACCTTCAATCTGACAGCAGTACAGGCCGCAGAGCCTTCCAGTCTGATATTAGGCCCTATTGACGACTCCGACATCATCTGGATTAATGGGAAAAAAGTGGGGGAAACCTACAATCAATACGATAAAGACAGAAAGTATAAAATCCCTGCCGGCGTATTAAAATCAGGAAAAAATACCATCGTCATCCGGGTGGAAGACTATATCGGAGCCGGCGGTCCTTACGGGGAAAAGGAGGAGTTTCTCCTGAAGGGAAAGTCCTTCAAAAAATCATTGGCAGGCACTTGGCATTATAAGATTGGGATGGCTGCCAGCCCCATGCCTTCGGGTGGAGACTTCGGTCCCAATAGCAACCCGACTTTGTTGTATAATGCGATGATTGCTCCTTTGGTGAAGTTTCCCATCAAAGGTGTGATTTGGTATCAGGGAGAAAGCAATGCAGGACGGGCTTATGAGTATGCGGACTTCTTTCAACGGCTTATCAAAGACTGGCGAAACCATTGGCACAATCCTCAAATGCCGTTTTTATTCGTCCAGTTAGCTAACTTTATGAAGCCGATAGAGACACCCTGTGATGACGCATGGGCAGAACTTCGGGAATCACAGGCAAAAGCACTCGCGCTCCCCTATACCGGAATGGCAACTGCTATCGACATCGGAATGGAATCCAGTATCCATCCGACCAATAAGCAGGAGGTAGGCAGGAGACTTGCATTATGGGCTAAAAAACTCGTTTATGGACAAAATGACTTGCTTGCCTCCGGTCCCACATTTAGACAAATGACCATTAAAAATGGTGCAGCTTTCCTGACGTTTGATAATACAGGAGAGGGATTCGACGTAAAAGATAAATACGGTTATATCAAAGAATTTACCATTGCGGGGAAAGATAAAAAATTTCATTGGGCGAAAGCCGAAATAGTTGATACAAACACGATAAAAGTCTGGTCGGATGCTGTACGCAGCCCGGTAGCAGTCCGGTTTGCGTGGGCACAAAACCCGGCAGACTTAAATCTGTACAATAGTGCGGGATTACCCGCTTTGCCATTCCGAACGGATGACTGGAAGGGAAAGACCTTTGAGGTGAGATATAAATAAATAAACGTCACCATGAAAAAATCATTTCTATTTTTGATAGTAATGCTCAGCTCTCGATTATGGGCTACGGATTATTATTGCGACCCAACTTTGGGGTCAATGAGCAACAATGGGTCATCGGGGTCGCCTTGGAGCAGCCTGCACGACGTCTTCGCTGCCGGAAAAACTTTCAACACGGGCGACATTATTTATTTGCGAACGGGCAATCATGGTTTTGCGGTCGTCGAAGGTGATAACACAGGTGATGTGACCATTCGTCCGGAAGTCGGGCAAAATCCCTATCTCGAACGTATTAGGTTTGGCAACAACAGTGCATCTCACTGGGTGTTAGACGGGGTCACTATCCAATCCATTAACGAAGGAGGCTATCCCGAAAACCTTGTTGATTTATATCCGGGAGCTTCTTTTATTACCATTAAAAACTGCAAAATCCACTCCGTTGAGGACGCGAGCGACTGGACGAGGGACAATTGGCGAGATATGGCGAATACCGGGATTCGCGCGCAGGGGCACGACCATCTCATTCTTTCTAACGAAATCAAAAATGTCTATCTCGGTGCTGCTGTCGAATCTCCTTATACCGTATTTTCCGATAACATTATCCAAAACTTTACCATCGACGGACTACGAGGGCTGGCGAGCTACTGCACTTATGAGCACAATCAAATTTTAGATGCTTATGTCGTCTATGATAATTCCGAAAACCATTACGACGGCTTCCAGTCTTACACTTGTTGTCCGGTGGGTAGCGATACGATTTTTGATGTAAAATTCCTGAGGAATATCATCATTCAAACGACTGACGTTAACCGCGATTTCGTGGATTATATGCAGGGGATGGGTTGTTTTGACGGGATGTATGCCAATTGGGTCATCGAAAACAATCTGATTGTCACCAATCACTGGCACGGAATCTCGCTCTACGGAGCCATCAATTGCAAAATCATCAACAATACGGTAATTGATCCGGATGGCTCCGAAGGAGTAGGTCCGACCTGGATAAAAATCGACACCCATAAAGAAGACCAAACGGTAAACAACGGAGCATTGAGCACCGGGAATATTATCCGAAACAATATCGTCAATCAGCTCTCGAACGCCGATAATATCGGAGTAGTTGACCACAACGAATTGTTGGGACAAACGGTGGATAACTACGGTAACTACTTCATGGATTATCAAAATTTTGATTTCCATCTACTCGAATCGGCTCCTGCCAAAGATTCCGGTGAAACCGAGGAAGCACCCGAAATAGACCTGGAAGGAAATCCGAGACCTTTTGGTATGGGTATTGACATTGGCGCTTACGAATACAAAATACCCAATGCTATCGAAGAAGCAGAAAACTATAGTCGTCTATACAAAGTATTTCCCAACCCTGCTAAGGACGTGGTTCAATTCAATATTCCGGAGCCTTCAGATGTCCGGATTTTTGATGCCAAAGGTACTCTTGTCTATTCATTTCGTCTGACAAAAAGTAAGGTAATGAATATTGAAAACCTAAAAACGGGCATTTACACAATATTATTCACCAATGATAAACATCTGTTATCCCAAAAAATAGTCATCTTAAAGTAATCAATATGTCTTACTCCAAATACTTGGTCATTGCCGTTATGCTCCTGTTGTTTTTTAATTGTAAACAACCCGCT
>JALVDO010000061.1 GCA_027008975.1 Saprospiraceae bacterium
ATTCTAACTGTCAAAGTCAAGAGTCCTTCTCTGAAATTTCAATTTCGTACTCCTGTCGCACTAATTTTCCATCCGATTTAACCGTGAGCGTATATTGATTATTTGCTTTGCGCAATCGGACTTCATTTCGTTCATCTGAAATAGCGATATAACCTTGCTCAATTAACATAAAATCTGCGTTTCGAACAAATGGAGGGAGTGTCGTTAATAAGAATTTTCTTTCAATTTCTCTACTCATGTTTTTTCATTTTCTGACTCGCAGTATTCTACAAATTGCTTTACGAGAAATTGCGTTTTGTGAGTAGCTTCAAACATTCCCATGTGGCCTACATTGGGCAACAAGTGCGCAAAGGAAACGCGGGGCAACTTTACCTGCTGCATGGCTTTTTCAGGGGTAATAAAGGTATCGTGTTCTCCAAATATAAAAAGTACCGGAATTTTTGCATTTTCTAAAACGGCAGTTCTGTCCGGTCGTTTCATCATCGCCTTTTGCGCCTCCATTATACCCTCTGCCTGATAACCTGAAGCCTTATGGATAAGTTTGTCCAACTGATAAGGGTTGGATTGAGCATAAGCTTCTGAAAAAAAGGTGGGAATTATTTGTTTAACGTAAAGTGCATGCCCTTGCCTTTTGACAAAATCAATGGCTTTTTGTCGATTCTTTTTGGTCTCTTCCCCGTCGGCATAGCCGTGGGAATGAAATAGTCCGATTCCTTCGAGAAATTCCGGGTATCTCTCCCCAAAAGCCAATGTAACATATCCACCCATGGAATGCCCGATAAGGATTATTTTTTCCAACTTCAAGTGTTTGAAAACCGCAAAAACGGCCTCAGCCATATAAGCAATAGTTACTCCTTCGACCACCTCAGATTTTCCAAATCCGGGAAGATCAATCGCGATAACTTTATACTTATCCTGTAATAAATCTTGCTTAAAGTCATCCCACAAGCAGGAATCTTCACAAAAACCATGTAGAAATACAATTGCTCTTTTACCTCGCCCCCTTGTTTTAAATCCAATTCTTTTTTTATTAAATTTTATGTACTTCATTGCGCTGTATGTAAAAAGAAGGTGCCCAAAAATAAATCAATCAAGTATAAAATCCCCTTAACACTTCTAAACGAAGGACGAAGCTAAGTTTTTTTTTACAAAAATCCATAATTGCAAAGGTGTGAATTGGTGGAGCAAGTATTTTTTTAGATATTTGCGAAGTATGGCAAACTTGGCAGAAATTAAAAAACAGTTTTTAAAAATATCCAATTTGGAAAAAGACTTGAAGCTCAAGCAGCTTCAGGTTACCCGTCTATTGCAAATAACGCAAGCAATTAACAACAATATTTCTGCCGAAGAGCTGTACCAAATGTATAGAGATTTTTTAGCCCAAGAGCTGAATATAAGAAAGATGGCGCTATTTGTCCATTGCGAAATGGGAGACTGGCACGTAGCCACAACAATTGGCGTGGATGCCTCAAAGTTAAGTGCTGATATTTGCGAGATATTTCCAAAATATACCGGTGCCAAATACCTTCATGACGAGACGCACCCTGTCATTGCGCAATTCGACATCATTATTCCTGTTTTCCATAAAAGTTCGCCACTCGCCTATGTTCTTGTAGGGGGGTTTGAAGAGCGCGAAGATACCTTTCAAAAGGTTCAATTTATCACCACCCTTACCAATATCACATCTGTTGCCATTGAGAATAAACGCCTATTCAAGCGCCAGTTAGACCAAGAACGCATGAAACGGGGAATGTTATTGGCTACAGAGATTCAACAAATGTTAGTACCCGATACCCTTCCCGATACAAAAAATTATCAACTGGCTAGTATTTACCGGCCACACGATAGTGTCGGTGGAGATTACTTTGATTTTGAGGAGTCTGAAGATGGCAGGCTCACTTTTTGCATAGGGGATATTTCGGGCAAAGGAGTAGCTGCCGCACTATTAATGGCAAATTATTCAGCTTATTTTAGGGCATTAATCGGACAGGGACTATCTCTAAAAGAAATGGTCGTTGCTTTAAACAAGGCCGTTTTCCGCATTACTAAAGGAGACCGGTTTATCACATTTTTCATAGCGGAATACGACCCCAATACAAGGCAATTACAATACTTCAACTGCGGTCATATTCCTCCAATTCTCGTCGATGACGGTTACCTTTTTCGCCTGACAGAAGGTTGTACACTCCTTGGGATTGACGATACACTGCCCAAAATAGAGATGGGCACCATCACACTAAAAGGAGATGCAATGTTACTAACTTTTACCGATGGTTTGACCGACATAAGGGACAGCAATGGAGCATTCTTGTCAGAAGAGAAGTTGGATAGCTTTGTGATGAGTAACTATTTATTGAGTGCAAAGGGATTTAATAATGAATTGCAAATTGCCGTCGAACAGTTCATGGGAAAACAAATCTATCCCGATGACTTCACCGTTTTGACTGCTCGTTTTTTTTGAAAAATATTCCATGTTTGATAAAGTAAAAGAAAGTATACAATATATTCAGTCCGTTACCGATTTCCGCCCTAAATACGGGATTGTACTCGGAACAGGGCTTGGTGATTTGTCGGAACAGATTACCGACACAACCGAAATCGATTACCGCAATATTCCTCATTTTCCGGTCTCTACTGTTGAGAGCCATAAAGGAAAATTAATCTTTGGCTACCTCAATGGTCATCCTATTGTCGCAATGGCAGGACGTTTTCACTACTATGAAGGATATACAGCGCGGGAGTTGACTTTCCCAATACGAGTATTAAAATTCCTCGGGATTGAGTTATTGTTTATATCCAACGTTTCGGGTGGAGTCAATCCCAACTATAAAGCCGGAGACATTATTTTCGTAAAAGACCACATCTTTTTACAACCCGACAATCCCCTCAGAGGCAGTAACGACGAACGGCTCGGAGTACGATTTCCGGATATGTCTAACACCTATGATAAAGCATTAATAAAGGCGGGCTTATCGGTTGCACGGGAAAATAATATCAGGGCGCATGAGGGTGTTTACATCTGCTTGCAGGGACCTAACTTAGAGACCCCTGCAGAATACGTTTTTGCACATAAAATCGGAGGAGATGTCGTGGGGATGTCCACTATTCCCGAAGTGATTGTTGCCAAGCACTCCAATTTACCCGTATTTGTCTTATCCATAGTCTCCAATCAGTCCTATCCCCCGGAAATGATAAAGGAGACCACGATAGAAGATGTCATCCAAATGGCTAAAGAAGTCGAACCAAAAATGACGCTCATTGTCAAGAGTATGATGAAAATATTGGGCAAGCAAAAACAAAAAAAATGAACCAACCGGTCATCGCAATTCTCGATGGATATACACTCAATCCAGGCGATTTGTCGTGGATGCCACTTGAAAAGCTGGGCTCCTTGAAATTGTTCGATCGCACCCCGCCTGAAGAAGTAATCAACCGTGCAAAGAATGCAGATATTCTGATTGTCAATAAAGTTATAATCAATGCAAACACTTTAATTCAATTACCCAAGTTGAAATGTATATGCGTGACCGCAACGGGCTATAACAACGTTGACATACAAGCAGCCCGACAACGAAATATCCCCGTGTGTAACGTTAGGGGCTACTCTACCAACAGTGTTGCTCAGCACGTCTTTGCTCTAATTCTAGAGCTAACTAATACTGTGGCGGTTTATAATGAAAGTGTGAAAGATGGCGATTGGAGTCGTAGCCCTGATTTTTGTTACACCATCCGTCCAATCCGGGAATTAAGCGGACTAACGATGGGTATATTTGGCCTAGGGCAAATAGGGCAGGCAGTAGCAACAATCGCAATGGCTTTTGGCATGAAAGTCATTGCCCGACACAAGCACCCTGAAAGAGACCGCATGATTGGCGTTCGATTTGTTGATACGAAGACGCTATTTCAGGAGAGTGACATACTCAGCTTACACGCTCCCCTGACGGATGAAAATGCGGGGCTTATTTGTTTGTCTAATTTGAAGCGAATGAAGCCGTCCGCTCTGATTATTAACACGGCAAGGGGTGGATTTATCGTAGAGGAAGATTTAAAAAGAGCTTTGGAAAGTGATATTATTTCAGGAGCGGCCCTCGACGTACTTTCCGTAGAACCACCTCCGGCAAGCCACCCACTTATAGGGGTAAAAAACTGTATTATCACCCCACACATCGCTTGGGCGAGTAAGGCAGCGCGACAACGATTGATGGATGCAACGGTTAAAAATGTAGAAGCCTTTTTAAGGGGCAATCCCGAAAATCTTGTCAATTAAGGATTATAAGGATTAGCGCGTCCGTTCTTCTGCTTTATACGCACCGCGTTGATGTAATATCCACTTGGCCTCATCAAGTAGATTGACTCCTTTATAGGCTCTAACGACTCCTTCGCCCTTTGGGCAAGTATCCCTATATTTTTGATTTTTTTCATCGAGGGGCAAAGATAAAGAAAAAGTGGAAACCCGCTCCTAAGTTTGTCTCCCACACGGAGAAAGGGAGGTTGACACCTTGTCACTCACCACTCACCGCTTACAATTCACCGCTTTTTCATTCAAATTCTAATTCAGATTCTAATTCTAATTCCCAACTGTCATTTTGGCAGAAAAAACGGACTGGCACGTGGTTTGACAATGCAATAAGGAGGAAATAGGTAGAGAGTGGCCATTTTTTTACAAAAAAGAAAAAAACAATATCAAATATGAAGAAAGGAAATATATCAGTACAAGCGGAAAACATTTTTCCTATCATCAAGAAGTTTTTATACTCTGAGCACGACATCTTTTTGAGGGAGTTAATCTCAAATGCTGTCGATGCGACCAATAAATTGAAAACGCTCGCTTCTAAGGGAGAATTCAAGGGAAAAATCGGAGATACGACAATTGAGATAGTAGTAGATAAGAAGAAAAAGACAATCACATTCAAGGATAAAGGTGTGGGGCTTACCGAGGCGGAAGCCATCAAGTATTTGAATCAGGTCGCCTTCTCCAGTGCGGAGGATTTTCTGAAGAAATACAAGGATGACGGTGCCAATATTATCGGGCATTTCGGTATGGGATTTTACTCTGCCTTCATGGTCGCCGATAAGGTGGAAGTCATTTCCAAATCTTACAAAAGGTCACCTGCTATCAAGTGGACCTGTGAGGGAGACCCATCTTTCACCATTGAAAAAGCAGATCGAAAAGAGAGAGGCACGGACGTTATTCTACACCTCAATAAAGACAGTAAGGAATTTTTGGAAGAATCCAAAATTGAGAGCTTGCTGATGAAGTATTGTCGATTTTTACCCATCCCTATCAAATTCGGTACTCGAAAGGAGACTATTAAGGAAGGAGAAGGAGATGATGCAGTAGAGCAGGAAATAGA
>JALVDO010000062.1 GCA_027008975.1 Saprospiraceae bacterium
AATCCTGTATAGTCGTATCCACTCCTCTGTAATAGGTCAAATCCTTTTTGAAAGTACCGCAGAATGGAATATCATTTCCCAAGACTCCTCCCCCATTGTCACCCGCCTCCACCAACTCAATATCCGCAAATTGCGCTGCGCTCACCGCCTGCACCATATTGGAAGCGTGCGCCAACATCCCAACCTCAATGCATTCGGGCATTGAAATATCGGCAGAGGCCGCAAGATTCCAGTTAGCCCCATCCGTAGAGGCGTAAGCGGTAAAAGTATCTCCGCTTCGGGTTATTTTGAACCAGTCTCCCTGATTGAGAATAATGGGGAGATTATTAGCAGGAGCGTTGGGTGTCATTCTCCTTATTTCTGTGATAGAATTTCCCATATCAGATTTTTTTATACCGAATTTCATGGCACCTGCCTCAAGTCCGGATCGGAATTCAATTCCGTACAGCCCGTTGGCAGGGTTGATACCCATCAGACGGACTACCAATTCGCCATCGCCGCATAAATCGTGGTAAATAAAGTTTTGCCCATCTATAACAGAACCAAAAAGCGAAGTGTAAGCATTGGTGGATATTGTTGCCGTAGCAGCAGCGTTGCAAATATCATAGATCGCAGAGCCGGAGGCAGCGTTTCCGATTATCACATCCTGCCAGCCACAATCCTGTGCCGATAACGGATAAAAGAAACTAGTCAACAAAATAATTACCCCCCCCCCAGAGGAGTTTCCAAAACATAATTCTGTTTTTCATAATAAAAAAGTTTTGCCCGAATAATTGTTTTCTTTTGACGGTGGCGGTGGTAAGGGGAGAAAACCGCACGGGTCATTTTCATTCATAGCTTTATACTATGTTAATCATCCGGAAAGTTAAAAAAATATCGCTTTTGGGTGGGTTGTTAGAGCAAATATAAGGAAAAGTATCTAAATGTACAATTATTTTTGGGGATTCTCCCGAAAAAACTCCGAACAAATAATCCCCGTCGCAACACCGGCATTCAGCGATTCTGCTCCTCCGCCTTTGCCTTTGGGAATGGTGATTTTTTTGTCGATGAAGGGCATATTATCAGGGTGAATGCCATTGCCTTCATTGCCAATAACGAGCAAGGCATCGGGATGTTTTTGAATGTTGTAAATGCTTTCTCCTTCCATGAAAGCCCCATAGATAACCTTATCGGGGAATGCCTCGCGGATGGTTTGCAGCCCTGTGCTGAATACATTGATTCGCAGGAAAGCTCCCATGCTCCCTTGTAGTACTTTGGGGTTGTACAATTCGACAGTATCCGGTGATGCGAAGATGGTTTTTATGCCATACCAGTCGGCAATCCTTAGGATAGTCCCCATATTGCCGGGGTCTTGGATGTTATCTAAGTATAATGCGAAGCCTGTATGTTGGTTGGGGAAGTTCCTTTGTGGAATTTTGGCGACAATTAGTACCTGATTAGGGGTTTTGAGGGTAGAAATGCGTCCTAGTTCTGTTAGGGAAACCTTAAAAAGGACGGACTCGTGTAACTTTAACAACGCCTTATTCGTTGAAAGCCATGAATCGGTGGCGTAAATGCCTTCGATTCGGAGGCTGTTACTGTGCAGCATTTCTTTGGCAATTTTATCACCCTCTACAATAAAATTGTTATACTTTTGCCGATATTTCTTCCGGTGGAGTGACTTGATGAATTTTATCTTGCTGGCTGGAATGGACATTTATCAATTGACGGATTACTTAAATAAAAAGTTTTGACTCGAATTCTGCCCAAAAGTATTGGAAAAAACGCGTTTTTTATAGCTTTGCTCCCTCTTTTTTTGATGGGGTGCAGCACCAGCCGTTTTTTGAAGGAGGATGAGTATCTAGTCAAAAAAAATTCTATTGCTTTCACCAGTACCAAAACCCTCAAAAACAAAAAAGAAATTGTCGCCAGCCTCAACAAGCTTTATAAACAAACAAAAAACACCAACTTCTTCTTCATTTTTCCACGCGAATGGTTCTATTTCAAGACAAACGCTCCGGGCGACACGACTTCATGGGACAGGTTTTTGCGGAAGTACATTGGTGAAGCGCCTAGTATTTACTCCGACTCTCTCACTGAATCCACCGCTCAGGCGATGGAGTATTATCTTTTGTACAAGGGGTATTTTGAAGCGCAAGTCACCTACGAAAAAAAACTAAAGCATCATCGGGCGAATGTTCGTTACATTATCGATCCGGGGCGGTTGTTCCTGGTGGATTCTCTAACTTATTCCAGTGAGGATAAGACGGTTGACAGCTTACTGCAATTGCTAAAGAAAGATGCCTTGATTAAGCACAATGATCCTATTGACCTGGGCGTTGCCAATCTGGAAAAAAACCGGCTTTTTAAATATTTTCGCAATCACGGTTATGCTCATTTTTATTCTAATTATTTTGACCAATTGGAAATTGACACTTTTCAAAAAGCCGGAAGGGGAAATTTGTATTTGTCCGTATTGAGCCCTCCTGAAGATAGTATTCATCGTGTTTTTTCCATTGGCAGGATTGATGTTTATCCCGATTTTGACCTGGCTGCAAACCAATCCGGGATGTTGGATACCTTGATCGAAGGGATTCATTTTCACTGGAAGGATGGCATTCAGACTATTAATCCGGATGTTATTCTGGAAGCAATTTCACTCAGACCGGGAACTACATATAATCAGGAATTGCTCGATAAAACCAATAAACATTTATCTACCTTAAGGGTTTATCGTTTTGCAAGGGTGAAATCTATCCCTGATTCGGAGCGGCCGGATATTTTAAATTTCAGGGTGGAATTGGCACCAAATGCCAAAATGGAGATTGGTACTGACCTGGAGTTTACCTATACCAACCGTGGTGCCGCAGCTGGGGTTGGCAACCTCATTGGGTTGCAATTAGCGCCAAATTTTTTACACCGCAATTTGTTTGGAGGGGCAGAGTTATTCAATGCCAACTTTTCTTTTGGAACGGAGTTTGGACTGACTAAGCAGAAACAGCTCTTTGTCAATACACTCGACTTTGGAACGCAGACAGACCTGTATTTACCGAAATTTTTGGACTATATAGGATTTTGGAAGGGCCTAAACAAAGTGCCTTTGGGGAAAAAACGGCAGCTCTTGAAAACATCATTCTACCAATCCTTACGCGAAAATGCCAAAACGCACATTTCGGCTCGATATAATTACGTCCTTATCCGGAATTGGTACTATTATAGTTTGTTAACAGCTTCCTATGGTTATGACTTTTTGAAATCATCAACACAGCGCTATATTATCAACCATATTGGCATTGATTTTTTCAATCCTTTTGCAGAGGCTGAATACAGACGGCAGGTTTTGAACAAGCCGGAGAGTGCCTTTCTCCGTCGCAGTTTCGTGCAACAGGTTTTTGTAGGGCTGCTGTTTCGGAATATGGATTATATCTACAATAGTCGTTCCGGACCGGATGGCGGATCGAAGTATCTTGCCCTTTCTTTTGAGATGGCTGGGTCTGAAATATGGGGCGTCAATGCTTTATATAATGAATTTGCATTGAAATCGGATACATTTAGGCTGGGTAAGGAAATTGAGTTTTCGCAATATTGGAAGGTAGAGAGTGATTTTCATTATCTGCAAAAGCTTTTCAAAAAAAGTCAGTTGGCTTTTCGACTTTACATGGGTATTGCAAGACCTTTCGGCTTCACGACGGATGTGCCATACGTGAAACAATTTTATATGGGGGGAGCTAATAGCATCCGTGCCTGGTCGCCACGTGGTTTAGGTCCGGGAGGATACGTGGATGACTTTTCGCTAAACCCGGATAATAAGTCGAGATTGTACCAGACGGGTGATATGAAATTTGAATTTAATTTGGAATGGCGTTTCAATATTATATGGTTTTTGAAGGGGGCTCTTTTTCTCGATGGAGGGAACGTCTGGACGATTAGGGAAGACCCGAACAGGGTGGGAGCGCAATTTTTGTTTAAACCAAAATATTACCCTGAGACCAAAGAGTGGAGCGATGCATTTTACAACCAAATTGCCCTGGGAGGTGGCTTTGGACTGCGATTTGACTTCTCCTATTTTATTTTCCGATTGGATGCCGGGGTCAAATTGAGGAATAACTATCCAAAATACCGCGATGATTTTGGGAATGGGCATGTTTATTGGCGCAACTTCGGTTCCTCCGTTAGCTTCAAAAATATGATTTATAATATTAGCCTTGGATATCCTTTTTGAATTAGAATGGAGAAAATTTAAAATTTAAAATGAAAAATTTAAAAGTAGAATTCCATTTTCAAAACCAACTTCACTACTGACGAGGCTACGCCTGTCACCATCTCTTGATTTTAAATTTAGCCTTTGTAATTTTAAATTTAACCTTTTATACTTTAGCCTTTTTAAGAAACAACGACTTCCTTCCATGGCGTTTGCAAATTGGGCACTCTTCCGGATGATGTCCTCTGGCCTTACAGTATTCCCTGCCAAAGAAAATGATTTGGAGGTGTAGTTTGTTCCACATCTCTTTGGGGTAAAGTCGCTTGAGATCTTTCTCCGTTTTTTCTACATTTTTTCCTGTACTTAGTGCCCAGCGGTACGCTAGTCGGTGTATGTGGGTGTCGACGGGGAATGCGGGAACACCAAAAGCTTGTGACATCACAACGGAAGCTGTCTTGTGTCCAACACCCGGAAGTGATTCGAGGGCTTCAAAGGATGCAGGTACTTTGCCATTGTATTGGTCTACGAGGATTTTAGAGAGTTTTTTTATGGCTTTTGATTTGCGGGGAGACAGGCCACAAGGGCGTATGATTTCTTCTATTGTTTTGACATCTTTTTTTGCCATTTCTTTTGGAGTATCTGCCAGAGCAAAGAGGGTTGGGGTTATTTCATTGACTCGCTTGTCAGTGCATTGTGCAGAAAGTAAGACCGCAATCAATAATGTGTAGGCATCTTTGTGCTTGAGCGGAATTGGCGTATTGGGATAAAGATCTTCCAGTATCCTCGCGATGTCCATTGCCTTTTCTTTCTTCGTCATTTTGCCATTAATTTTACACAAATGTAGTTTTTTGTTGTTATTTATCGGCTTGATAACAGAAAAATTATGTCTCCCCCTTTGAATTCTTTACTTTTGCCCCTTCGATTGAAAAGGATTCAACATGATTAAAAAACTATCCATCGTTATTCCTGCTTATAATGAGGAGCAGACGATTCATCTGATTCTCGATAAAGTAAAGGCAGTCCGGCTCTTAAACGACATTGAGAAAGAAGTGCTGATTATCAATGATTGTTCGAGCGATGATACAAAGGGCGCTGTCAAGCGATATATGGAGCAAAACCCGGATTTGGCAATTACTTTTTACGAGCAC
>JALVDO010000063.1 GCA_027008975.1 Saprospiraceae bacterium
TCCCAATCCTTTCTCCAAAGGACTCAATTTAATTGTGAAATCGGGTTGTGGGTATAAAAACCTCTCCTATAAAATTGTCAACGCGATGGGACAAACCATCAGCCCTTTTACTGAAATAGAGGAAAATCAGACGGTGAAGGTCACCATGGAGGGTATGGGGACTCCCGGGATTTATTTTGTTATTATAAAGAGTGATGCCGGGGCAGTTAGATATCGGGTAGTGAAGATATAATTCCCATCCAAAACCTGACTTATTCAAAAACTTGGTTTGCATTTCCCCTTTCAATCGGATAGTTTTGAGGTTTAATTTTCATCAAAAAAATAACGAATTATGCAAGCTAGAACAAGTACACTTTTGACACTTCTATTTATTCTATCTGGGGTAATGCCCTTATTCTCACAGGATGGTTGTAATCCGACGGTAGCGCAAATCGAACTCGCTGCCAATAATGCCCGGGCTCGGCTGGCACAGGGAGGTGCCCTTTGGGCAGGAGGTGAGGCTACTAACGGGAGTTATGTCTTTCCCGCAAGTGGACAGGCATCCGCCATATACTCCGGAGGAATCTGGCTTGGGGGAATGAGGCACAATGGGGGATTAAGTCTTGCAGCCAGCACCTACAAGACAAGCGGCCATACCGACTTTTGGGCGGGACCTTTGATGCAGTCCTCTGGTGGAGTTGGCACGATTGACGCAACTTCCTGTGCCAACTGGGATCGCTTCTTCAGCGTGGACAGAAGTGATATTGACGCTTTCCGAGCCGACTGGGCTGATGGAACACTCGACAATCCAATACCGGAATCCATTAAGCGCTGGCCGGCAATCGGTAATCCTTTTTTTGAAGATATTAATGGATTTGTCCTACCCAATCAAGCCCTGGCACCATTTTTTGATGAGAATAACGATGGGATATACAATCCCTCGGAGGGGGATTATCCTGCCACTAAAGAGGCCGACAAAGCTATTTGGTGGGTATTCAACGATGTCGGAAATGATCATGGCCAGACCAATGGACAAAACAAATTGTATGTGGAAGTCCAAATGATGGCTTATGCCTATGCCAGTGATATGGAGGCTGTCAATAATACGACATTCTATGATGTCCGAATAATATCAAAAGGCAGTGAGGTGCTTGATTCTGCTTATTTCTCCATCTGGATAGATCCCGACCTTGGCTGCTATACGGATGACTATGCGGGCTGTTCACCGGAAAATAATATGGCTTTTATCTATAATGCCGATGCCATTGATGGAGAAGCGGGGTGCTCCTGTCCATTCAATACACCGGCTTATTGCGAGGACATTCCCATGATTGCCATCAAGTCGCTTCAGGGATTCCAAACGGCCGTATCCGGTGAAGAGGGACTTGATATGTCTTCTTTTGTTGTCTACAATAATTCATCAGTTAACACTTCGGAGCACACCGAGCCCAACACGGTAGAAGAATACGCCTGGTTGATGACCGGACGTTGGAAAGATGGCTCTCCACTACTCGATCCCGTAGGGAATGAAACCGCATTCCTTTACCCCGGTGTTCCGAATGATACTGTCGGTTGGTCAATGTGTTCCGAGGGCACTCAGTCCAATGATATTCGATTGTTGATGAATTTTGGTTCTTTCCGGTTTGAACCGGGCGATGTTTATGATGCGACCATTGCCGTGATTGGCGTAGAGCAGGTGCCGCACCCATGCCCAAGCTTGGACCCAATTCTGTCGGCATCCGCTGAGGTGGAAAATTTTTACAACGAAGTGACAACAGCTACCCAAGAGCTCTTTTTGGAGCAAGAAGCCGTCCGTGTTTCGCCCAATCCAATGACAAGAGCAGCAGTCATTTCTTTGATTGACAATAGTGCAATCATTCACAGTATTCGTATTTACGATACGCAGGGCAAGATTGTCAATGAGGCATTGCACATAGATGCGAATACTTATTTGTTTGAGAAGAAAAATCTTCCTCCGGGTATGTATTTTTTCAGATTGATATCAAGCGAAGGGAAAATTGGAGTTGGGAAGATTGTTATCCGATAGCCTCCCCATCCAACTCAAACAATCCAGATACAAAAATGCCCGCTTTTCGTAGGGGTTTTGGGCGAGTTGTCGCAGCTTATCGTAATGGGCTGCGACAACTTTCTTTCGCTCCAAAAGCGGTGCATTGACAATAGTCATAAAAAACCGAAGCATTGTGTTCGGCAACAGGCTTGCGAGGTCATGTTTTTTGAAAAAACGCCCATATTGCTTCGTCAGATGACGTATCAGTTCGATATTATCTAAATCATAGTGCGCCATTAGGAACATTAACCGAGCATAAACCTGTATATCAATACGCAGTGAGCTGTCGGTGTCGTTGATTATTTTAAGCAAATAGTCGATGGCATTTTCCGGCCGGCTGGCCATCAGGTACATATAGGCAAATTTAAAGTAGAAAACCAACATCTTGTGAGCGTCAACCTTCTCTCCGTATCGACGGATGCGTCGGTTCAATCTCGGGATAATATCCACTCCTTGCTCATAGCTCTTCTCCAGAAAATGCCGGTTGAGCCGGGCTGTATAGGTGTAAACGAGGGCGATAATCCGGGAATTTTCATTGAAGCGCTTACGATGCTTATTGCGAAAAGCCTCTAATCCTTTTTGATAATAGATGAAAACCTGCAAATTATTCAAGTTGAAGGCGC
Organism: Saprospiraceae bacterium; assembly: GCA_027008975.1. Taxonomy (GTDB): domain Bacteria; phylum Bacteroidota; class Bacteroidia; order Chitinophagales; family Saprospiraceae; genus JALVDO01. Next base: position 2,671 of record JALVDO010000063.1, read on the forward strand.
TCGTAAGGGCATAGTGAAAACCACGCAAGTACAAATCGATATCCCGTGCGGGCATATCCGAATGTTCGGAAAAAAGCGCAACCCACCGTCGGGCATTTTCCAGGCAACTTTCAAAATCATTCAAAATATAATAATACCAAACGTGGGACTGATACCAATAGACCTGTTCTATTAGTCCCAGTCCATCCGGTGATTCTATTGGCTTGTTTTCCTCAAAATATCGCAATACCTCTTGGTGCTCTTCGTCGTTTTTGACGTGTCCTTTCTCGACATAGAATTTGTGAAGCCGCATGCGCAAATTGCTCAACGAAATACGGTCAGTCAAGGTGGTGATATAGTCCTTGGATGCATCCAAAAGGGCTTCGATTTTTCCGGCTTTTGAATGGGTCACGTGTCTGGAATGAATCACCTTTTGAAATTCGACAACGACGAGCGCAAGAAAATCCAGATGGCTCGTTTCAGCTGTTTTTTTTGCCTTTTCGAGTACTTTCAGTGCGGCGGTATATAGTCCTTTCCCGTAAAGTACATAAGCAAAATCAATCTGCTCCCGGACATTAATACTTGGAGTCCGGTTTTGATGAAGTAACCGCAAGCTGGTCAATATTTGTCGGTAAAGATGCCGTTTGAGATTGGAAAACTTGACGGTATCCTCAACTCCCAACTGCCTTTTTATAACCTTATCGTCAGCGGTTTTCATCTTTTGCATAATATCAAAAAGCCGGATGTAAAGCAGTTGGTCACTGTCCTGCAATCGCCCGGCATAGCTTCGAAAAGCGCGCTTCTCAGCCTTTGTCATTGATTGCACCAATTGGAATAAATCCTTTGTTCTGGAGATGGACATACGTGTGTTTGTGTTGTCTTTTTGAGTAAAGATACAATTTTTCGGCAAATTAGAGCCGACTCTATCCGGGAAGATACCAAAACCCGATGATTTAATCTTGACAGAGCACTAAGGCTATCAGGCTGCGGGACTCTTCGTTCATGCACAAAATCCACTACCCAAAATTGTTCGCATCTTTACCTTATGAAGTACATCTTTTTGAATGCAATAATGAAATAGATGTCAGGGCTACGCCCCTTCCATTTTTTATAGCCCATTTAATTACGAAGATTAAGGGGCTAACGCCCCAAGTAGATTCTATCGTGAGTACCCGAGTAGTTACTATATTTGTAAATCAGATGTTCAATATATTATCAGGGGCGTAGCCCTGTAATCTTCGTAAGCAAGGAGCATAGCCCTAATATCTTCGTAACAACGAGTGTAGATTTCCATTGAAAACTGAGCCACCCAATCACGGGTTAAAGTTATCAAAGAAAAGTTGAATCCACTTTGGTTTGCATCGCTGATACGCATTAAATCAGGCTCAAATAGCCAAATTGAGAATTGCTGAAAATAAAAACAAAAATTACGTAAACAACTGGTTGTGAGTTGATTGTAATTTGTGTTTGTTTTTTAGAAATAACATTTTTGGAAAATAAAGGCAAGCAAATCACTACAAACAATCATATCATTGCTGACACATTAATCATTTGGTAATATGAAAAAAATAAACGCAATCGTACGGGCATCGAAGTTTGAGGCGGTTAGGGATGCGCTCGCCGAAAAAAACATTCACTTTTTCAGTTTTTTTGAAATAAAGGGGTACGGTCACGCCAAGGGAGAACATCGTACTTACAGGGGCGCTGCCTATGATATTGGCTATATTGCCCGTATCGAACTTGAAATAATCCTCTCGGATACTTTTGTAGCTCCCGCCATCGAGGCCATCCTATCAGCCGCCAAAACAGGAGAAAAAGGCGATGGTTTGATAACCGTCACCCCCATTGAGCAGGTCATTAATATCCGAACCGGATTTACAGGAAGCGAGGCGATTAATTCATAGAATCAAACACAATCGAACAATGGACGAAACAGTAAAAATAGCAAACGAAGCACTGGCAGCTACAGAGGAAGTCAAATTTATTACCAACAACCTGTGGATATTGATTGCTGCGGCAATGGTCTTTATCATGCACCTTGGTTTTTCCACACTGGAGTCAGCTTTTGTACGCCGCAAAAACGTCGTCAATATCCTTTTCAAAAACGTAATGGTCGTCTGTATCGGGCTGCTGACCTATTTCATGATCGGATTTAGTCTGATGTATCCGGGGACGAACACAGGCGGATTTTTCGGATTTGCCGGATTTGGGCTTCACGTCCCAACAAACGGACTCACATCAGCCTACGGCAATTATACCTACTGGACAGATTTCATTTTTCAGGGGATGTTTGCTGCCACAGCAGCCACCATCGTATCCGGAGCCGTTGCCGAGCGTATCAAACTCGAAGCCTTTTTGATATTTTCCACCATTTTTGTGGCGGTTGCCTATCCCATCGCGGGTATGTGGAAGTGGGGTGCTGGCTGGTTGGATGCTCTGGGTTTTTACGATTTTGCCGGCTCTACGCTGGTACATTCCGTAGGAGGCTGGGGAGCTTTGGCTGGTATTTTATTACTTGGTCCACGGAAGGGTAAATACACCAAAAAGGGGATTAAACCCATACCCGGGCACAATATGCCGCTCGCCACTGTCGGGGTGTTTTTGCTATGGTTCGGTTGGTTTGGCTTTAATGGAGGCTCGGTATTATCAGC
>JALVDO010000064.1 GCA_027008975.1 Saprospiraceae bacterium
AATTCGCTTGAGGTTTCGTTCAGCTGCCGTATTTAGCAGTTTTGTAAAAAGGAAGGTTAAAAACTTTCGAGCAAAAAGGAAGGTTTTTTTCTTAAATGTCCCGACGATTTCTTCCGCATATCGATGGATGATTTGCTTCAGAATTTCTTCATTGGCAATACGCGCTTCTTCTTCCGGTTTGTCAACCGATTGAGCCTGTAATTTTTTCTGAAGCCTGGACCAAAACTGGTACTCGTTGGGCGGATCGACCTTCCAGGGTTCGTTTTTACACCTAATTTTTTCGCTGTAAATGGTTTTGGCGATAATGTCCGTCACTCTAGATGGCTTTTTAGTCATGATTCGCCGGAGGGTTATCTCCTCTACTTCTTTGACAAATGCAGCCCTGTTTTTGTGCATTTTCCAAATGGGCCAATCCGTGATTTCCGGCCAGATTAAATCATATATTTTTTGCTTTTCAGGCATATCGTTTATTCACCTTTTTTATGAATTTTAGTATTTTTTTGCGTCCGATTTTTTTAGTGGAAGAGGTGATGAATTCTTGTGGGAGCTCATCCCATGATTTTAGAATTGCCTCCTGTATTTTTGCGACTGACTCCGGCACTTCATGTGCTTTTAATTTGTCTGTTTTGGTGTATATCAATACAAAGGGTACTTGCATCTCCCCCATCCAGTTGATAAACTCCATGTCTATTCTCTGGGGTGGTACCTTTGCGTCCAGCAGTACAAAAGCACATTGCATATTCATGCGCTGTGCGAAATAGCCCTCAATCATTCTGCGCCAGGCTGCCCTTTTTTTCTTTGAGATTTGGGCATAACCATAGCCCGGCAAATCGACCAAATACCATGCGTCATTCACTAGGAAGTAATTGATGAGTTGCGTCTTTCCCGGCGTATTGGAGGTCTTTGCCAAATCCTTTCGGTTGCACAACATATTGATAAGCGATGATTTGCCCACATTGGAGCGGCCGATAAAGGCATATTCCGGACGATTCACCTTAGGACATTGCTCTACTGAAGGATAACTACCAATAAATTCCACACTTTTTACTTCCATCACTATCACTAAATTAAAAACGTCAACAAACTTATGATTAATTACCGGACTTATCAGTCATCTGAGCGAAAAATAATTTTTTTTTTGTAATCTACAAACATAAATATTATTTCTTACAAAAATCTCGTTACCTTTGTGAGGCGTGGGCAAATAATAAATTTAAAATCTTCAAAAGATTCTAAATTTATTATTGACGGATTATAAACGGTGATTATCAAAACATTTTTTAGGCAGTGAGGTATTTGATTGCATTATTATTCTTTCTACTGGGGACAAACTACACCTTCGGACAAATCAAATTTGGTATCCGAACGGGGATTAGCACATCCGGCAGCCAATATCACGATATTGACGTCTTCGATAAGGACGGCATCAAGGAGTTTTCTATGAATGTGAAAAACGCCAACTATGGCATTCATGGTGGTTTGGTGATTAAGATTAAAAAAAACAGTTTTGTTTTTCAACCTGAAGTTCTTTTTAACTCCAATAAAGTTGATTACTCTATCACCAATAATCCTCCTGTTGTACTGGATAGTATTCTACACGAAAAATACCAATACCTCGATATTCCCTTGTTCATCGGATGGCAAAAGGGTATTCTGAAACTAAATGGCGGTCCCGTTGGTCACATTTATGTTGCCAATAGTTCCGAAATTAAGGAAAAAATAGCGGGCTACCAGCAGCGCTTCAAGCCGCTTACTCTTGGGTGGCAGGTTGGTTTTGGGTTAGAATTGTGGAAGTTTCTTGTAGATTTTCGCTATGAAGGCAATTTCACGAAGTATGGCTCACACATTGAGTTTTTTGGCAAGTCCTACGAGTTTGACAAAAGCCCCTCGCGATTTTTGGTGTCGGTTGGTTTCCTTTTCGGAGAAAAGAAATGACAATGTCTATTCCCTGTCCTGCTTACGTTCTGAATGAAGAAGCGTTGCTTCGCAATCTCAAAATTTTACGGGAAGTACAGGAATCATCCGGTTGTCATATCCTTATTTCGCTAAAGGCATTTGCCCTTTGGCCACTCTTTCCGACAATAAAAAAATATTTGCACGGAGCAGCGGCGAGTTCACTCAACGAAGCGAGATTGATATATGAAGAAATGGGATGTCCGGCTCATACATACAGCCCTGCTTTTTCGGCTCAGGAGATCAAGGATGTAGCTAGGTACAGTAGCCATATTATTTTTAATTCACTTGCTCAATTTAGAGCTTTTCGTGGTCAGCTATCAAACAGAAGTCTGGGCATTCGCGTCAACCCAATGGTCTCTGTTGTTGAAACGGACCAATACAACCCCGCTATGAAAGGAGGGCGCTTGGGAATGACGAAAACCCAATTTGGAGATAAGCTCCCCGGGGGAGTAGATGGGCTGCATTTTCACGCTTTATGCGAATCTTCTGCTAGTGACTTCGAGCGGGTGCTGAGCGGGTTTGAAGAACAATTTTCTGCCTTTTTACCACAACTCAAATGGGTCAATTTTGGTGGAGGGCACCTGATTACCCGAAAGGGGTATGATGTAGCGCGTTTCATCTCCATTGTCAAAAAATTCAAAAAAAAATATCCACTGGAGGTCTATATTGAGCCGGGTAGTGCCATTGCGTGGGAAACAGGGGATTTGATAGCCAAAGTACTGGATATCGTCGAGAATAACGGCATCCGGACGGCTATATTAAATACTTCCTTCACCGCCCATATGCCCGACACACTGGAGATGCCCTATCGCCCGGAGGTGGCAGAGTCATCCACTGGTGGAACTTTTCGGTATCACCTTGGTGGGGTCAGTTGTCTTTCGGGTGATTTTCTTCCGGATTATGCCTTTGATAAACCCTTACAGACGGGCGACATTATCACCTTCAAAGATATGATGCATTATACAACGGTCAAGACAACAATGTTTAATGGTGTTCGGCATCCTGATATTTACATCAAAAAAATAGATGGTGCTGTCCTGCCACTCAAAGAATTTTCTTACCTTGACTACAAAAATAGAATGTGCTAATGACAATTGCTTCTTACTTCGCGGATTTAATCGAACAAATTAGCCCCATTCACGGGAGGGGAGAGGCGATTAGTATTGCTAAAATTATTGCAGAAGATGTTTTTCATTGTGCTTCCATCCAGTCCGTTCAACAACTCACCTCTGAGCAACAGGTACAGGCACAGGCAATAAAAGAGGAGTTGCTGACAGGGAAGCCACTCCAACAAATACTCGGAATGGCAGATTTCTATGGGCTGAAATTTATTGTTGACGAGCACGTACTCATTCCGAGGCAGGAGACAGAAGAATTGGTCTTTGAGGCGCTTAGGGTGTTTCCTCCGGAAGAAAACATCAAAGTGTTGGATATTGGGACGGGAAGCGGTTGCATCCCTATTACATTAAAACATGAGGCACCCGGTTGGGAGGTGTCTGCCATCGATATTAGCGAAGAGGCTCTATATATTGCCCACCTTAATGCTCTTAACAATGACACGGAAATCTACTTTCTAAAACAGGATATACTGGACGAAGACCAATGGGAGAATCATCGGTATTATGATTTAATCATCAGTAATCCTCCCTATATTCCACATTCAGAAGCCTCTTTAATGCCGGATTCGGTAAAAAAATTCGAGCCGTCAGTTGCTCTTTTTGTCGAGGATAGCGACCCCGTTATTTTTTACAAAAAAATAGCAAAATTTGCACGGCAACACCTCCGCCAAAATGGTGTGTTATTGTTTGAGACCAATGAGTTTAATGCTACGGATGTAGAAGCGTTATTGATTAAGGAAGGCTTCCATCAAGTGCAAATTATCAAAGATATTCACCGGAAGGATAGGATTGTAAAGGCTAAGGCTTAGAATCGCCCTACATTTTCTCCCATTCGTAACCGATAATGTTCCTATTGTCGCGGCTAAATTCAATACCGATGAGGTAAATATTCTCAGCGTCTTGATATTTTTCCCAATATCTCCGCTCTTTGATTTGTTTCAGGGCATTTCCGGTCGCTTTTTCCGTTAGTTTAAATTCAAAAATAAACACCTTGCCTTCGAGTTTGGCTGACAAATCCATTCTGCCTAGATTAGTGATGTCTTCGGGGATGATATCAAGCCCTATGCTTGCAAGGTAAGCATATACTACGCTCGCGTAGTACCCCTCGTATTCAGGAAGCTTACTATTCGTAAAGTTGCTGTACGGAATGGATGCAAAAAGAGAAAAAAGCGCATCTTTGAAGCCGTCCAAATCCGGTTTGTCGAGCATGTTATACAACTTCTCCTGAAATTTTAATTTTTCGGTTACTTGTTTGGTCAAATAGTTAATAAAAAGGCTGTTAAGAGATGTTTGGACTTCTCTATTTGGGGTATTCAGCCTATATTTTATACCAAAAGGAGTACTTGTTTTTCCTGTAATAGTCAAATATCCTGTTTGCCAAAGCAAGGCTACTAATTCAATGTTATCAACATCAAAAGTGTTGAGAATTTCTTTGTTGGCAACAAAGTTTTCTAATTCCGGAATATAATAATTCTGCGTCTTTAGCATATCAATCAGGAAAGAAGGATTCCCCGTTTCCCACCAATAGTTGCTGAATTCAAACCCTTTATCAATAAACAAAAGGATGTCAAACGGATTATATACTTTATCTCCAAAGTAGTTGTATCCATTGTACCATTTTCTGACTTTTTCCACATCAGCTCCCCGCAAGTGCTCTTTAAAAACCGTTAATAAATCGTTATGTGTATAACCACAGATGGTCGCATATTTTTCATCCAGCGTAATATCATTAAGGTTATTCAACCCGCTGAACAAATTTATCTTCGAGAATTTGCTGACTCCGGTGATAAATACGAACTGAATATAAGTGTCATTGTCTTTTATCACTCCGTAAAAGTCTTTCATCGCATCTCGCATCTGACGGGCAACATCCTTGTCAGTACCTGTGCTGACAGGTGTAACCTCGTCAGTAATGTTATCGAGGATAGGTTTGTCGTATTCATCGATAAGGATGACTACTTTTTGATTGTGTTTTTCGTAAGCAGAAATTAATAAATGCTCAAAACACTGCTTCGGTTTTAGGTTTTTATTGCATTTTACACCTAAGTCCTTTTCTGTTTTTTTAAAAATCCATAACAGGTTTTCAGATAAGTCCTGAACCGACTGATGCACACCCGACCCCAAACTTACTCTTAATACCGGATACTTCACCTCCCAATCCCACTTATCATAGATATACAACCCCTTGAAAAGTTCTTTTCGT
>JALVDO010000065.1 GCA_027008975.1 Saprospiraceae bacterium
GCGTCGCAGCCGATACTCCAAATGGTGTCCGTAGGAAAAAGTAATAACCCCTCGTTGTTTAGCGTCGCGAGGGAATTGTCCAAATCTTTGCCGTGTACCATGAGAGAAGTAGTACGCTTAGTAAAAGTCGTCATGCATAAAGGGTTTAGTTTTAATAAATATTTGTCACCGGCTTTACAGGTAGGTGTGTATAACTGGTTAATATTGGGCATTTAGCCCGGATTTTGTTACCTTTAAAGCCGAATGTTGCTATGTTATTCTAATAACTCAATTTTCGTTAATGTATTGTTAATAGAATAAAAAGATTGAATAAACGATTTTAGACCATTTTTTATTGTTGTTTAAGAATTATTACTATTATTGGCCCTTGTTGGCATACATAAATGGGCATTAATTCGTTGAACAATGGGGATTATGTTTATGAAAACCAAAACTATTTAGAAATATGAGGATTTACGCAGGAATATCTTTACTGGGCATTTTTATGCTACTGACCACGAATCTGGCTGAGGCGAGACATATCATTGGAGGTAATATTACCTATACTTGTTTGGGCGGTGGTGAGTACCGCTTTACTTTGGAGATGTATCGGGATTGTAATTGTACCAATTGTGCGCTTTTGGATGATAATGCAGCAGTTGCGGTTTATTTGTGCTCTTCAGAGAATAATTGTAATGCATCAAATAGATTTACCACTATTCATCCTAATTTGGAAACGCCCTCTTTTGTGGATCCTCCTTCATATCCTTGCTTGATTCCCCCGGATGTGTGTGTACAACAGGGTGTTTACCATTTTAATCTGACACTTCCATTAAGTGTTGAATCCTATTTCGTTACCTTTCAACGTTGTTGCAGGAATGTGACTATTGATAATATCTTCAACCCGGAGGCGCAGGGGGCGACTTATTTTGTAGAGATTACGCCGGAGGCGCAGCAGGTGTGTAACAATAGCCCGGTCTTTAACACTTTTCCACCGACAATTATTTGTGCTAATCAGCCATTGGTTTATGACCATTCCGCTACGGATGCAGATGGAGACCAATTGGTATATGAGTTTTGTGCACCCTATACCGGAGGCGGAAATAATACGAGTGCCGATTTACTCAATACCTGTATCGGTGCCCAACCCGATCCAGCCTGTCCACCTCCTTACGGAAATGTTCAGTTCATCGCGCCGAATTATACACCGTTGTTTCCCCTGGGAGGCAGTCCACCGGTGAGCATTGATGCATCGACCGGTATCATTACCGGTACACCGACTGAAGTGGGGCAGTATGTTGTAGGGGTTTGTGTGTCGGAGTATCGCAATGGCGTATTACTGAGTCGTATTTATCGGGATTTTCAGTTCAATGTAGCGAGTTGCGACCCGCAGGTAGTAGCAGATATAAAGGAGGATGAGATAATCAATGGGCGGGAGTTTGTGATTAACTCTTGTGGCAATGCAACCATTACTATTGAGAACCAAAGTTACCAACTACAGTTTATAGATAATTTTAGATGGGAATTTGATTTTGGCGGGTCTCCAACGATATTAGAGGGATCCGGAAATTCAAGTCCCAATTGGAACCCCACCGTTACCTTTCCCGGCGTTGGTACTTACGAGGGAGTACTATACCTGAATCCGGGCTTTGGTGATTGCTCCGATACGGCCTATATTCATGTAAACGTATTTCCGGATATTACGGCGGATTTTTCCTTTGAATACGATACCTGTGTTGCCGGTCCCGTAGTTTTTACTGATTTGTCAATGACGGGCTCCTGTTGTATGACCGATTGGACATGGTCGTTTGGTGATGGCGATGCTTCTTCCGGGCAAAACCCCAGCCACATATACGAAAACCCGGGTAATATCCCCGTTACTTTAACAGTAAGGGATACCAATGATTGTAAGGAAGCCATTACAAAAACTATTCCCTACTTCCCTGTTCCCAACTTAATAGTCATTGCGCCAAGCGAATTCGTAGGCTGTGCGCCGGCAGACATTTTCTTTGATAATCTTTCCTTTCCAATTGACGACACCTATGATATTTTTTGGGATTTTGATGACGGTGCAGACGGCAGCACGGAGATTAGCCCTTGGCATACTTTTAACGAAGTCGGGGTCTATTCAGTCGCCGTAGATATTACCTCGCCAATTGGTTGTACGACGGATACCCTTTTTAATGATTTGATTACGATTGTTGAAGATGCCGTAGCCGGGTTTGATTATACACCTGACCAGCCCAGTAGTTTGCTGCCTACGGTAGATTTCATCGATGAGTCGCAAAGGGGAGCCGGTGTTTACTGGGATTTTGGTGATGGCGGCTTCTCGTCGCAATGGAATCCAACACACACCTATCAGGATACGGGAATCGTACAGGTTATGCAGATTGTTACCCATATCAATGGATGTAAAGATACCTTAATAAAAACCATTGATATCATACCGGAGGTTCGCTATTATTTACCCAATGCTTTCACACCTAATTTTGATTCTACCAATGATGAGTATTTTGGTGTAGGGATATTGGATGGGGCTACTAACTTCGAGATGACAATCTGGAATCGTTGGGGAGAGCAAATCTTTCAGACCAACGACCCCAAAGAAGGCTGGAATGGTACCAAAAATAATGTCGGGAAGCAGTTGCCAAACGGGGTTTACCTCGTCCACGTGACTTATAAGGAGCCGCGGGGTAAGATAGTCGAATTAAAGGGGTATGCTACTTTAATAAGGTAGCATTGGCTGATTATTGAAGAAAAATATCCGTTCGTTGAAAAAATAATCCACAACGGCAGGTGTTTGATACATTTGTGCAAAACACCTGAAATTATGATAAATCGACTTACAATCTTATGCCTATTCCTCTTTCTTGTACAGACAATTTATAGCCAAGATGCCGGTATTCCCTTCGCTGTTGAAATGGAGGAGATTACCTATGATGATTGGCCTGGCTTGCATTCTTTTTCCTTTGCGGAATGGGACGAATACTGGGTGTTTATCGGTGGTCGGAGGAATGGCTTGCATGGCTTTTTCACACTAACCGGCTTTCCGGAATCGGAGGCAAATGACCAATTATGGGTCATGGATAGAGCGAGCGGAGAGTATTGGAGTTACTCCGTTCTGGATTTTCCTGACGAATGGCGTGATTTTCTCCGGGGCACCAATCCGCAATACGTGCAGCTTGGGCAATATCTCTATATTGTTGGTGGATATGGCAAGGATAACACAACCGGTGAGTTTGTGACTTTTGACTATCTCGCGGCTATTGATTTATCCGTTCTAGTGCCGGCAGTCATTGCAGGAGGGTCACCGCTCTCCGCTTTCCGGATGATTCACGACCCACGTATGAAAGTTTGTGGAGGAGAGATTCATGAATTAGGAGACAAACTCTATCTCTTTGGAGGGCACGATTTCAATGGCTTATACAATCAATTGGGCAATCCGACCTTCACACAGGAGTACACCAGCGAAATACGAGAATTCAGGATTGATGATGATGGCATTAATATGGCAATAGTGGATTATGTCGCTGTTCCCGACCCCGAATTTCATCGTCGGGATTTGAGCTTTACTCCTGCAATGACTGTGGATGGTCAACCGGCACTGGCTGCTTTTGGGGGAGTCTTTAAGCCCGATGCCGATGAGGCTTACCTTCATCCCATTTACATCAGTCAGGATATGATTGAAATAGACGGTGCTTATAATCAGAAAATGAGTCAATACACCTGCCCTGTCGCGCCCCTCTTCGATGAAACAAATCAATTACAGTATTACCTTTTCTTTGGAGGAATAAGCCTGCATTTTCAGGATGAGGCAACGCAGATGCTAGTGGAAGATCCGCTTATGCCTTTTATCGACGAAGTTACCGCCTTTGTTCGTTACCCGAATGGTAGTACTGAGGAATTCGTTCTTTCTACAAAATTTGATGAATTACTCGGTGCCAATGCTAAGTTCATTCCTGCGTCCAATGTCCCTTCTTATGAGAACGGCGTAGTGCAATACGATGAATTATCCGGTCGTACATTGCTTGGATATATCTTTGGCGGCATCCGGGCTGCCATTCCGAATATCACCCCGAGTAGCGCTAGTAATCGCCTGTTTGAGGTCTATGCGACGGTACCATTAGCGACGGGGGAACCCCCGGCAATGGATGATTTGGTGCATGTATTCCCCAATCCATCGGGCGGAGTGCTGACCATAAAAACCAGTCCGGACTTTTCTCCTACCGGACTTTCCTTACTGGATGCCAGAGGGATGGAAGTTTTGACTATGCGGGGCGAAAAAGAAACGATGTTTGATCGACTACGCTCTCAATGGAGTCATTTAAGCAGCGGTATTTATTTTTTGCATTTGCGGGATGATAAGCAGGTTGTCGTCAGGCAGTTAATCCGATGGTGATTGCTCCTTATTTATCTCCTCCTGCACCAACCGTATCTCACCGTAGGTGAACTTGTCGTCAATCTTGGCTTTTAGGTCGGAGAAGGAATCGAATTCGACTTCCGTCATGAGTTTTTTGAGTTCGAGGTATTTGTCTTCGGGCATTAGATCAGTGATGGCGAGTTCTCCTGTTCGGACAAATCGGGAAAGATGCCCCTCGATAGTACCACGGACATAACCCCTTGCTTCGGCAATTTCGTCAAGGCTCATGCCCGATTTGAAGAGCTCCAAGGATTTGCGTTGGGTTTCTCCTTTTTTGGGTGCTTTCTTTTTGGGCTTGCGCAGTTCGAGGATATTTTCTTTTGGGCTGGCTTCATTTTCGGAACAATAAGTCTGAATAGTCTCAAGAATCTGCTTGCCGTACTTCTCGGCTCTCACTTTGCCCATCCCTTTGATGGCGCGTAGTTCTTCCGGTGTTTGCGGCAGGAATTCGCACATTTCGTAGAGGGATTGCTGGGTGAAGACCTGAAAGTGAGCAATATCTTCCTCGGTGGCAAATGTATTTCGCACCTGCCGGAGCGCCGCCATCAATTTGGGGTGCTCCGTAGCGTCGAATTCTACTCTCTTTCGACTGGGTTTGGTGTCCTGTAGTAGTGCTTCCGCCCGCAATTTTAAAAACTTCCGCGTATCAAATCCATCCGTTAAATTTTTGAGGACGAAGATTTTTTGGCTAAAGCGATCTTCCAGTATTTTGAGTTGTTTTTTGATGTCTTTTTGGACGGTTTTATTCTCGGTCGAATAGGTTAATTCTTTGAGGTGATTTTGGATGTTTTCCCGTGTGTAATCGAGGAAGTATGCAATGCCTTTCTTGATTCTGTTCTGAATGGTATCGTCTTCCTGCGGTATTTCAAC
>JALVDO010000066.1 GCA_027008975.1 Saprospiraceae bacterium
AAAAATAAAATCAGGATTAATACAAATGAGTCTCCCCATGACAGAGGGAGAGGGAAGCATTCAAGAGATAATGGATGCCATGGTTAACAAGCACATCCCTTACATAGAGGAAGCCGGAAAACAGGGCGTACAAATTCTTTGTTTGCAGGAGATATTCAATACACCGTATTTCTGTCCCGGGCAGGATGCCAAATGGTATGCCTCTGCGGAGTCAATACCCGGCCCTACCGTCGAAAAAATGCAGGCTTACGCCAAAAAATACAACATGGTAATCATTGTTCCCATCTTTGAAAAGGAACAGGCGGGAATACTGTACAATACCGCGGCAGTCATCGATGCAGATGGGGAATACCTCGGTAAATATCGAAAGAATCACATCCCACACACCACCGGGTTTTGGGAGAAATTCTTCTTCAAACCCGGCAATCTCGGATACCCCGTCTTTCAGACAAAATACGCTAAAATCGGGGTATATATCTGCTACGACCGCCATTTTCCGGAAGGCGCTAGAATACTGGGACTAAACGGTGCTGAAATTGTCTATAACCCATCGGCGACCGTAGCGGGGCTCAGTGAATACCTATGGAAACTCGAACAGCCCGCCCATGCTGCCGCCAATGGATATTTTATGGGTTGCATCAACCGGGTCGGAGAAGAAAAACCCTGGAACCTTGGTAAATTTTATGGACAATCCTACTTCGTTGACCCAAGAGGGCAAATTTTTGCTCAGGCTTCAAGAGATGACGATGAATTATTGGTCGCTGAATTTGACCTCGACATGATAGACGAAGTGCGTTCCACCTGGCAGTTTTTCAGAGACAGACGACCGGAGACTTATGATAAAATAACAGAACTATAAGCCTATGCCAAAGTACAATCGACCGACAACAGAAGCGGAATTCAGGGCTAACTTCCTGCAGAAAAAGCCTTTGATGAATGACACGGAGGCGAATTACGGCAGTGCAAAATGCCTATTTTGCTATGACGCCCCCTGTGTAAAGGCCTGTCCGACAGGAATAGATATTCCTTTGTTTATCAAGCAAATTTCTACCCGCAACATCAAGGGAGCGGCGAAGACCATCTTTACAGCCAACTGGCTTGGCAACTCCTGCGGCATCGTCTGCCCGACAGGTGTTTTATGCGAGGGAGCCTGTGTCTATAATGAGCAGGACATCGTTCCGGTAGAGATAGGACGACTACAGAATTACGCGACAAATTATGCCATCAGCAGTGATATTGAAATCTTTTCGGCCGGAAAAACCAACGGCAGAAAAGTAGCCGTCATCGGTGCCGGTCCCGCCGGAATTGCCTGTGCCTGCGAATTGCGAACCATGGGCTATGAAGTAGATATATTCGAAGCTAAAGAAAAACCTTCCGGATTGAATGTCCACGGCATCGCCCCATATAAGATCACCAATGAAGAAGCTCTCGCTGAAGTGGAATATTTGCAGCGTTATCTCGGATTCAGGATTTACTACCGCTCGCCCATTACCACCAAAGAGCAGTTGTCCGAATTGGAGCAAAAATACGATGCCATTTTTCTCGGAGTCGGATTGGGTATAACTGCCCCGCTCAGAATTGATGGCGAGGACAAAAAAGGCGTAGTTGGCGCCGTCGAGTTTGTGGAAGAACTTCGGGAACACCGCCACAACTTATCTGTTGGTCATCGTGTGGTCGTTATTGGCGGTGGCAATACGGCTATGGATGCCGCTTCCGAAGCGGCCAGAATGGGCGCCGATCAGGTAACACTGGTCTATCGCCGGGATAAAGCATCCATGGGAGCTTACGGATTTGAGTACGACTTGGCAATTAGCGCCGAGGTCGATAGTATCTTTAATGCTGCCCCCGTTGCTATAATAGGAGACGGTTCCGTATCCGGAGTGAAATTTATCAAAACAAAAATAGTGGACGGACGGGTAAAAATCGTCGAAGGCAGTGAATTCACCATCGACTGCGACATGGTCATCAAAGCGACCGGACAGGCAAAGCAAGGACATTTATATCAATTAATAGATAACCTTTCACTCGACGCAAAAGGCAGAATTGTTGTGGACAAGGAGACCTTTCAAACGTCCAATCCCCGTTATTTTGCGGGCGGAGATGCCGTCAATGGCGGTGCGGAGGTGGTAAATGCTGCCTATCACGGAAAGATGGCGGCACGGGGGATTGACCAAACATAGGATCGGGGAGTCCATATCCATACGGACAAGCTGGACAGGCAGACGACGCAGGAGGAAAGCCTGCATCCTGACCAGAGGGAGGGATGATGCCCGAGCCTGTCTGCCGTTGGCAAAGCCAGGCAGGCCGGCTTCAGAAAAAGAAATTACTTCTTGAAAAACCGCTCCCCACAGACGTGTCCGTATGGACGATCTTCCTTCCGCTATTGCTCCAGTCAGCCTGCCTGGCGTTGCCGGTGGCAGACAGGCTCGGGGATCGGAAGCTACATCTTAAATTTTCTCCCATTCATAACCAATAATATTCCTGTTTTCACGGCTAAATTCGATACCGATGAGGTAAATATTTTCAGCGTCTCCTTGATATTTTTCCCAATATCGCCGCTCTTTGATTTGTTTTAGGGCATTTCCGGTCGCTTTTTCCGATAGTTTGAATTCAAAAATAAACACCTTGCCTTCGAGTTTGACCGACAAATCTACTCGGCCTATATTGGTGGTGTCTTCAGCTATGATGTCAAGCCCTATGCTCGCAAGGTAAGCATATACCACGCTTGCATAATAGCCTTCGTATTCAGGAAGCTTACTGTTGGTGAAGTTGCTGTATGGAATGGATGCAAAAAGAGAAAAAAGCGCATCTTTGAAGCCGTCCAAGTCAGCATTTCGGAGCATATACAGCAAGCGTTTTTGCTGTTTTAGCTTTTCAGTTGTTTGAGTAGTCAGATAAGTAACAAACAGGCTGTTTAGCGATATGCTTATTTCTTTATTCGGAATGCCTAAAGTGTATTCAATGCCAAACACATCTTCAACTTTTTCGGTAATAGTCAAATATCCCGTTTGCCAAAGTAAGGCTACTAATTCAATGTGGTCAACATCAAAAGTATCGAGAATTTCTTCATTAGCGGTAAAATTTTCCAATTCAGGCAAGTAGTAGTTTTGAGTTTTTAGCATGTCTATTAAAAAAGATGGATTCCCGGTTTGCCACCAATAGTTTCTAAAATCGAAATTTTTCCGAATGAAAAGTAAAATGTCAAAAGGGTTATATACTTTATCTCCGAGATAATAATACCCATTATACCACTTTTTTACTTTGTCCATGTCGGCACCTTTCAGGTGCTCGCTAAAAACAGTCAATAAGTCATTATGCGTATAACCACAGATAGTGGCAAAATTTTCGTCCAAAGTGATGTCTTCAAGGTTATTCAATCCGCTAAACAGGTTCATCTTGGAGAACTTGCTGACTCCGGTGATAAATACGAATTGGATGTATGCGTCATTGTCTTTTATCACACCGTAGAAGTCTTTCATCGCATCTCGCATCTCGCGGGCAATATTCTCGTCAGTGATGTTATCTAGGATGGGTTTGTCGTATTCATCGATTAGGATGACTACTTTTTGATTGTATTTTTGATAAGATTTTATAATTAATTCCTTCAAACATTTTTCGGGATTAGTCAAATTACACTTTATTCCAACATCTCTTTCTACATCTTTCAATACCCAATTTAACCGGTCTTTTAATTTTTCAATAGTCTTAATTACCCCCGACCCCAAACTTACTCTCAACACCGGATACGTCACCTCCCAATCCCATTTATCATAGATATACAACCCCTTGAAAAGTTCTTTTCGCCCTTCAAATATATCTTTAAGGGTATCCAAAAACAAACTCTTCCCAAATCGACGCGGACGGGAAAGGAAGTAATAACCCCCTCTGTCAATGAGCCTATGGGCAATTTCTGTTTTATCAACATAAACGAAATTGCCTTCAATGATTTTACTCAAGGTCTGTATCCCGATTGGAAGTTTTTTCATCTGTTTATTTTTTTATTGCCTTAACGGCAACAGATGGAACCTCCCTGCTTTGCATTCAGGCAGGCTTACCACGATTAAATAATCATTTCCTTGTGAGTTTAATAATTATTTAATCATGGACGTTTCATCTGTTTATTTTTTAATAAGCTGTTAAGCTGCTCAGTTATTTAGCTGTTAAGCTGTTAAGCTCAACAGCTAAATAACTTAACAGCTAAAATAATCATTGCCTTGTGTGTTTATATTGTTAGTCATGGACGTTTCATAACGCTGCTTTTGAAGTGCTAAGGTACTAAAAACTATTCATATTGTAAAAGGGTAACTACTTATGAGTACCCGTTTCCCACGGAATAATGATTCTTCTCCAAGGCTTTTTCTATCCAAAAATTCATTATCTTTGCTAATATTCCGCGTTTCACCAATTTGAAACAAGAAAAACTGGAATCAAATGAAATTTTAATACAAAAGTGTACGTGGTAACGCCGATACGGAAGGCTCAAAGCTTGTAACGTATTTTAAAATTAAAAAAAACTTATGACAGATTTATCAATAAACTTCGCAGGAATAAAAGCACCAAACCCTTTTTGGCTGGCATCAGCGCCCCCGACCAATTCGGGTTATCAAATCATGAAAGCCTTTGAAGCGGGATGGGGTGGTGCTGTGTGGAAAACCCTCGGTATTCCTGTCGTTAACGTCTCCAGCCGGTATGGCTCCGTCAACTACAAAGGACACCGGATGATGGGATTTAACAATATTGAATTGATTACCGACCGACCGCTCGCCGACAATCTTAGAGAAATAGAAGAGGTCAAGAAGTATTTTCCCGACCACGCCGTTATTGCTTCCATTATGGTACAAAGCCGTAAGGAGTGGCATCAAATCGTAAAAGACGTGGAAAATGCCGGAGCAGATGGCGTAGAGCTCAATTTCGGTTGCCCGCACGGCATGTGCGAAAGAGGAATGGGGTCGGCTGTCGGTCAGGAGCCGGATGTACTTAAGATTATCGTCGAGTGGGTCAAGGAAGTCGCTAAAGTACCGGTCATTACCAAGCTTTCGCCCAATATCTCCCATATTACCGATCCCGGATTGGCGGCAGTAGAAGGCGGCACAGATGCTCTATCTTTGATCAACACCCTGAAGAGTATCGTCGGGATTGATTTGGACACCTTCGCCCCGCTTCCCGAGGTAGATGGGATGGGCACCAATGGCGGCTATTGCGGACCGGCAGTCAAGCCCATTGCCATGCACATGATTAAAGACCTTGCCCAACATCCCCT
>JALVDO010000067.1 GCA_027008975.1 Saprospiraceae bacterium
TAGGCGCTTTATTGATGAGCATCTATCTTTCACAGCTTGACCCCAACACCCAAATTCAAAATGGAAACACCATAACTCAGTTCGCAGTGAAATACGAGCCTGCCACAGCAATGGTAACGAAAGCCAACAAAAGCGTTCCACACCAAGGCAGAGGATTTTTCCTTAATCCCCCTATGGTATTCAAAATCGCCAAAGCTACCATTTTGGGCTTTTACTTTTATATGGTAAAACCCCATAGAAACCCCACCGTAAACATCCCACTTCTTGTATAAAAGACAGTGCGCGCCGGTACGAACGTTAAAATAAAAAAAATGATTTTGGTAAGCTTTGAACTCGGCATTGCTGCCAAATTCAATTTTACTAATGGTATTGGAATAGCCTAAAGAAGCACCAAGACCCAAGATTTTGGTCAGTCTCTTCTCATAAGCAATACTAGATGGTGGTACTAAAACATGCCCATCATCTTTGAAAAAAGTAGGAAAAAGCCCTACCCCAAGGGAAAGAAATTGGGTTCCTTTTTCGGAAAAGTGCGCGGGAAATGGCTGCGCATCGGCATGGCCTGTACTACAGATTAAAAACAGGCACAAAAATAAGTTTTGGGTGTACTTCCTCATTTTGTAATTTGATTTTAGGTATTGATTATAAAAAACAATTCATGGGAAGGTATTCTCAACTTATTACACAAGTAGATTTAACACTAAAACATACTAAAAAAAAGGACCCCTCGCTAAGGACACTTGGGCGTTTGTGCTTAAATTTCATCAACCGGAATTTACTGATCTTTTATTTCACCCCCTTATAACAAGTGTATAATAGATGCTATCCTGCTGTGATGTCTGTTGCCCTCTTTCACGCATTTTGGTTTTATGGGGGAGGAGTCCTTTTTTATTCAACTTTTTCACAATACAAAGGTATGCGTTATAGAAAAAAGAAAATAGATAACTTTAGTTACTAAAAGAAGAAAATACTTGTCTATCAAGCAAAAAAACAATAATATTGTAAAAAAAACAGAGTTGTCCCACTTTTTTTAAGCCATTTTAACAAAACTCATTACCATGCAAAAAATTGGCATCGTTTACCCCGCTCCAAAATTATGGAGGCTATTACCCACTCAAACCGAAGAAGAAAAAGCCACTCAGGGACTATTTGTAGGCTTAATCTTTTCTCCGATAACCTCCGGCAGCAACTTAATCATCACGGGCTTGAAAGTACATCAGGTATTTTACAAACCGGGGCACATCATCAACTCCAGCCTAATGCTGAGGTCGGATTATTACAGCATTGACAAAACGGCCGAACTAACAAGTGACACTCAGATTAAAGAAATCAGTAACTCGCAAAATGCCGATGAATACCTAAACAAGGCGGAATTGGTAAGTACTGATCAGGGATTGGAATTTAGTGATTTATTATTGCCTGAAGCAAGCATCATCTCCGGTCAGTCGGGATTACCCGAATTCGAGTTTTCTTTCTTTTCAAAAAACCAACTGCTTGGAAATTTGGCAGGAAGCACCCACATTGTCATCACAGGCTGCAAAATCACGCCGGGAGTAAATGCAGTAGTATTAGATCAGGGAGAAAGTGCTTTCCCTGAGTTTTTCAATCTAAGTATCCAGGCTATTCGGGATGGCAAATCAGATGTAGCAGCATCTTATGAAAAAGGCAGATTAACGGCTCTTAACACCGTTTCATTCGGGAAACCCTGCCCTCCACACTGGGGCGACGGTTAATTTTTGAATGATTTTTTTACATTTTAAACTATTAGAACCATGCCTACAATTCCACTTCAACCGGTTTATCGACTTCTCTCCTTGCTGGGAATGTGGGCGTGGTTTGCAACAGCCCTTTTATCACAGCCTTTTCAGCTCTCTTTCAATAACATCAACCAAGCTAATGGGCTGATTTACGATAAATATAATTACTTTTTTTCACAGGATAGCAGAGGCTTCATTTGGGTCGGTTCGACCAAGGGTCTCAACCGGCTGGACGGGACAAATATCAAGCAATACACCTACTCCAAAGAAGATAGTACCAGCTTACCCGAGTTGTTGATTCAAAGCCCGATGTATGAGGATAAAAATGCCGACTTATGGTTTTCCTCCATGCATTACCTTTGTCGATACAACCGGATAAAAGACAATTTCTCCACGAAAAAAATATACTATAAAGGCAAACTCCTAGAGGGGGAACAGCGTATTTTTTTTTATGAACGCCCAACACATTCACTATTTTTAAAAATAGCCAACCACCTTTACATTTACCATATTCAAACGGAAAAAACCACTAGACTTCCTTTTACGAGCGAGTTGAAGTTCTATGTAGCAGACACCACAAAGAATGGAATGGTCAAAAGGATTTATGGTTATGGCTGGGAAATACCGGGAATTGAAATTTTTTCAAGGAACATTGATGGCAAATTTAATAAAGTGACTTACGGCAGACCCGACGAACAAAATAAAGAGGGACTATTAGTCAAACAAATCATACCTCAAAATGATTCTATTGCCTGGTTATTCACTCGTCAGGAGTTGATAAAATTCAATAGGTTTCATCCCGAAAGAATAATGCCACTTAACAAAATAGGGAGCGATGTGGAATTTGGTCAATTAATTGATTCTAATCTTTTAATGCTTACCACCAATAATGAAGGATTAATGCTATTTGATATCAACGATAAAAAGATTATCGCAAGATGGAAAAAAAATGACCAACAAGAGCATACGCTAATATCCAACAACTTGAGACAGTTATTTCTAGACAGAGAAAAAAATCTCTGGATTAACACCGCCCAAAACGGTATCATTTGTACCCCTCTACTTCCAGCAAAATTCTTCTGCCCAAAGGATATCCAAGACGCTAAGCTCAACTTTAACCACATCAGTTACTACAATGACCAATTGTGGTGTATAGCCCA
Source organism: Saprospiraceae bacterium (assembly GCA_027008975.1). Classification (GTDB taxonomy): domain Bacteria; phylum Bacteroidota; class Bacteroidia; order Chitinophagales; family Saprospiraceae; genus JALVDO01. The sequence continues at coordinate 2,915 of JALVDO010000067.1, forward strand.
TCAAGAGGGCATTTTTGTTTTTGATACGGATTTAAGCCTTCGGCAAAAGATACCCAATAAAGAATTATCAAAATGGGGAATACACCTTACCAAACACAGCTCTTTTTGTTGTGCAACTAACAATAAATTATTACTCTTCCCTAGAAAGGGGTGTTATATGCTTAAGGAAGACCGAAACTCCTGGAAAGTGGTTACAAACGATACTGAAATCACCGACGTCTATCCACTATCAAATAATAGGTATTTAATAGATAATTTCACGAGAATACAAAGTTTTGATTTAAATAGTGAGTCTCCCGTTGTATCAACCATCCCAGCTTTAGCTGATACAAGTTGGTATCAAACCCTGTTTTTCTCCAAATACTACAACAAGCTAATTTGTTCTGTTGACGGTTTAATGCTCAACATTTACAATTTGGATAATGATACTATTTGGCTCGATAGTTCATTAGAATTAAAATCCTACGTCTCTAGTATTTACCAGGACGACAAGACGAAACTAATCTGGATAGGCACCAACATTGGACTTTGGCGGCTTAATATTGCTTCCAACCAACTATCTCACATCAGTATTTTTAGCGATCACTTTCCCATTCAAAAAATCATTGGCGACCAAGAAGGAAATATTTGGTGTGCCGGAACCAAGGGGCTTATTTGTTATTCCCCGCATACCGACAAAACCATTACATTCACGAAAGACGACGGATTTTTGTCCAATAGTTTCAATGAAAATGCTGGGTGTAAAGACTCTAATGGTAATGTGTACTTCTGTTCAAACAAAGGAATAACCTGTTTCTCACCCAAAAAGGTTGCCCCATACCCCTATTCGCCTCACGTTTATATTAAAAACCTAAGGGTTAATAATCTTCCCTACGAGCCCAAAGATACTGTCGTAAATGAAAAGTCACTTTTTTATTTTAGCCCCTCAGAAAACACCTTACATTTCGAACTTTCCAATTGTAATTTTTACTTACCTCTTCATGTCAAAACCTTTTTCAGACTAAGGGGGATTTCAGACGAATGGGAAAAGTATGACCCTCAAGAAAAAGCGCTCTTTGCTGGGCTATCACCCGGAAAATACCGACTGGAATGGAAAACTTTTAATGCCAATGGGGTGGAAAGCCCCGTCGAAGGAGTAAGCGTTGTCATCCCTCCCCATTTTTATCAGACAACCGGATTTATTCTCTTTGCCATCCTCTTTTCAGGTGGACTAATTTTTCTCGCTACGCGAATATATTATAAACAAAAATTAAAACGCCAACAACGAACGTTCGAAAAACAAAAGGCCATCCAGGAAGAACGCAATAGAATCGGAGATGAACTACACGATGATCTCGGCTCGGGACTGTCCCTAATTAGGGTGTTAAGCCAAATGATTGAGGGAAAAATTCACGACCCCAAACTCAGCAAAAGAGTTGGGCAAATATCAAATACGTCCGAACTACTACTCCAAAACATGAAAGATATTCTTTGGGCAATGGATACCAAAAACAACTCCCTTAATAACCTCCTCATCCGGGTAAAAGAATACGTAAAGACCAACCTACCTCCTCATCAAATCAACTATCGCTGTGAGAGTAAAAAACTAGAGAAAGACATTGAACTCCAGAGCGCCAAACGCCGAAATATCTATCTAATCGTCAAAGAAAGCCTTCACAATATCATCAAACACGCCGATGCTACCATGGTAAAAATAAAAATGGAGGTAAAGGGAAAAAATCTTAATATTGTCATTCAAGACAATGGAAAAGGAATGGACGTAGACAACATCAAATCTGCCGGAAAAGGGTTAAAAAGTATGAAAAAAAGAACCCGGGATGCGGGTGGAAAAATAATATTTGAATCAGAACATGGAAAGGGGACAACCATTCGTATAGAAATTCCTCTTTCCAATAAAAAAGCAAAACCACATTCATGACAAATTCAAAAAAAATACGCCTTTGCCTTGTCGAAGATGAAATCATCTATGGCGACTTATTGCAAGAAGAACTGGAGGGCAACGACCAAATTACCTTTGTACGTCACTATACCTCCGCCATTGAAGCGAGTACCGGCTTGCCTAATGACAAGCCGGATGTCGTCTTAATGGATATTGACTTAAAAGAAGAAATAACAGGCATACACTGTATTGCCAAAGTCAAAGATCAACTCCCAAATACCCACTTCATCATGTTTACCGTCTTTGGCGACAATGACAACCTCTTCGAAGCATTGAAAGTCGGCGCAGGGGGATATGTTCTTAAAAGTGACTTCCAAAAAATCATCTCGGCCGTCATGGATATTACAGCCGGAGGTGCTCCAATGAGCCGAGAAATTGCAAGAAAAGTAATCGCCAGTTTCCGTAACCAAAACACTAAACTGCTGTCCCGCCTCACACCGCGAGAAATGGAAGTCTTGGAAAAAATATCTCAGGGATTCCTCAACAAAGAAATCGCCGACGTCCTATCCATCACAGAAGGTGGCGTCAAGCAACACCTCCATCGGATATACAAGAAGCTACACGTTAATAACCGCGTGGAAGCGACACAAAAGTATTGGGGGAAATGACAGAGCTCTATCATTACCTCACTTCTTCACCAAGCGCTCTCGAAGCAAAAACCTGCCATCCTCATCCAATAGCTCCAGCAGGTACATTCCAGCGTCTAGCCGACCGAGGTCAATTGTCACCTCAGAGGTTACCTTTGGCTCATGGAGGAGTAGCCTACCGGAAACGGAATAGATATTGGCACTCCAATTAACGGGTATTGAAGAGGTAACGTACAAGTATTGGGCAGTTGGATTGGGAAATATTTTGACTGTGACTTCGTCCAGTTCGTAAGTGGCGACAAGGTCGGCTCCATCGCAGTCTTCGTCAATGCCGTTATCGGGAATTTCAGTGGCACCGGGGTAAATGTCAGGATTGGTGTCGTCGCAGTCATCACTAGAATTAAAACCGTCGTCGTCTTCATCAATAACGAGGATGATGCCATCACAGTTTTCATCCACATCATTATTGGGTATTTCCTCGGCATCGGGATTGATTGCTGGGTCTTCGTCATTACAATCCACATCACTTGTAAAACCATCGTTGTCATCATCCGGTAAAGATTCATTGATAAAAAATATTAAACCGGGATCAAAAAAATTATTTGAATAAATGAAAATATCCATATCGCCATCGCCATCCAAATCGGCTACGTCTCCCGCGGTAACAGACGAATAATTGTCAGATACGGGATATTGAACAAAAGTGCCACTTTCATTAAAAAAAATGGAAGTCGTACCATTAAACGATGATTCTTTTTCAATGTATAAAATATCCGTCAGCCCATCCTGATTAATATCGCCAAATGTTGAAAACTGATTATCTCCGTTGTTTGCAGGCAAGACCTGTTCTTCGTAATTGGCACCTGTACTCGTAAGTAGGGTTGTCTGATTATAAAATTGACTAAACAGCAAAAAATCCTTCACCATATCGCCATTAACATCTTCAACAAACAAACTTGTATTATTGAAAGATTGAGGCATTATATCTATCTTCTCAAAATTGAAACCAGCAGATTGTAAAAACACCTTAACTCCGCCCGTGCCGAAAGCTGCGGCTATATCCATTAAATTATCCCCATTGTAATCAATAGAATAAATGGCATCCGGTGCACCGATTATGAAATTGTCACTTACTGTTTTCATTAGTGTAATTACGCCACTATTCATACTGTAAATATCGAGTTTATCTCCTATTCCTACCAACATTTCAGGTGCATCATCACCATTCATATCAGAAAAATGTATAGCGTCATAACTATCTGCTAGAAAGGAGGTGGAAGTAAAACTACCACTCCCATCGTTCTGCCAATAATAGGATGCGCCCTCAAAAACCGCCGATCCTACAATGTCCAAATCGCCATCACCATCAAAATCAAAAAGGGTTATATGTCTAATATCTTTTCCTTCCGAAATAGCAGAAAACACCGGTGCCATCAAATTGTTATTAACGCCTACGAGTAATTTACCTCCATCGTGGGAAGATAGAACAAAATCGGGAATTCCATCGCCATTCAAATCGCCATTCACCGCCTCATTAATATAGTCCAAATCTTCGTACCCATGGTAAATCTCCGTAAAAGTTACTTGACTCTTTGCACTCATTAAAGTAAAAAAGAGCATTAATACTGTAATAATTGATTTCATTTTAAAAAATTTATGTTAAAAAAATAGTTTCCATATACACACAATGATGACTATCGTGTGGCAATCATGAATAATTCAAAAAAAGAGATTGGTTTGAAGGAGTGTATTGGGTTACCGACACAAAGATAGTGTTTTATAGAAAAATGGTGTGTGTATTATTGATTTTTTTCAATTCTTCTCGACCACTTCAAACTCATTCTCCCCCAATTCAGGGAATTAATCTACGAGAAGCATATCTTCAAAAAGTTAGTCTCATTAATACAAAATCACTACCCGCTTAACCGTCGTTACCTGTTCATCCCTAATCTTAAGCAGGTAAATACCGGAAGGAATTTCATCAAGCAGAAGATGCACTGATTTTTCAGTACCGGCGAAATACCAAGTTTTAAGCACGCCCCCATTTTGATTGAGTAGAGAAATGACCAATGGAGATTGACGGTACCGGTCCGAGGCCACAAACAACTCTCTACCGGCAGGATTGGGATAAATATCGACAAAGTCACGTCCCGGAACCATAGCGGTAACCATCCCTGAATATTGGATATCTCCATCGACATCTATTTGTGCCAAGCGATAATAATACCGCTTGTCTGGCTGTACATACTCGTCGATAAAGTGATAATGCTGCCGGGAATGACTATTGCCGACACCATCTACCCATGCAATATTTCTAAAATCATCCTGTCGCACCCCCTTCCTCTGCAAATAAAAGCCTTTATTGCCTATTTCTACCTCTGTCTGCCAAGATAGTATTATACTTTTATCTTTTGCATAAGCTGAAAAATCGGACAACTCTACCGGTAAAGCCGCCTCACAACTACACACCAACACATCATCCAGATACCAGCCATCCCAGCCATTACAGCCGTCTGTCCCCAATTCCCAACGCAATTGGAGATTATCGCCTGGCATCAGACCCAGTCCTGAAAGGTCAATTTGACTCTCACCCCAACTGCCCGACACAGAGCCTTCATTTGCTCCTGTAAAAGCAACCTCACCTTTCATCGGATTATCATTGCCTGATGTGTTTAATACATCATTATAAGCGTTGAAAATAAAACGAGCCGATGGGATAATCGTCCAGGCACCACCATTAATACTATACTTTAAATTGCCGCCATCCCATTTAGCTTCCATAGATGCGTAGTGAGAAAAACTCAATTTAATATTTGCCGTAGCCGTGCCGGGAATACTAATTACCGGCGTTTGCAACCGAACCAATCCATTGTCCAAATCCGTATTGCAGTCTCCAACAACCGGATCGGAGCATACGATGGCGTTTCCTGCGCGTCCATCGGGCAGACCTCCCTGGATTGTCCATTCTCTGCTGTCCCATGTAGCGGGATTCGAAGGATGCTGAGTAACTATCCAACTTCCTATACCCGATTCGAAATCATCAAAAAAGATGGTCTGTGCACCCGTTCCGGACGGACAAATAGCCGGTGTATTAGGATCGAGCATCGGCGCAAAACTACAAGGGGGAGGATTGGCAAATTCCACGGCAAGATTAACAGCCGACACCTGATTACAATCTGACATCGTGATTATTTCACCGGATGGACCAGCCGGCGTACTTGTCGTGCTCAATCCCTCCAAATTGATGCCAAGCAAATCGTTACACGCAGACTCCAATGCTGCAGCCTGCACGCTAAAATCACTGGTATTCGTCAGATAAAATGCCTGTGAACGGTAGTAAATGTGCGCGGCTTTTGTAAATCCGAGCCCGGTGATTGTCTGCCCATTATAAGTTCCGCCATCCACCAATAAAGCATAGGCGTGATTGCTCACCCCCGAGTTGGTATGTACTCCGCCTGCATCGCCTGCGCTGCAACGATACTGAGAATCGGACACCTTGCCGGGGTCTCCCTTGCAAGTAGGATCCCACATATCTCGAATCGCACCGCCAAAACCACCGGCATCCTCACCCATCATCCATCGGAGGGAAGAGCCACAAGCATTCCGAAGGGAAAGGTCCTCCCCTGCATCTTCGTATCCATTAATTAAGTCAACCGTTTCTCCCCATATATCGGAATATGACTCATTCAAGGCACCGGATTGCCATCCATAAATCAAATGACTTGTGTATTCCGTGTAAGCATGTCCCCATTCATGTGCAACTACATCATCACTTGCCGTGTTGGTACAAAAATTAGTCGTTGTCCCATTCCAATTGGCGTTTGGACAGCTAATGCCGGGATTGTCGTGAATGGTCTTCATTGTAGCATCTGCCCCGTCGTAAGACAACCGTCCAAAGGCGTTCTTAAACAAGTAATAGGTGTGTCCGGCAGCAGCAACTTCATTTTGTTCATAGATATTTAATGCTCCGGGAAAAGGATCGCCTTCCTGCCAAATTAGAGTTGAAAGATTCATGTTATACAACTCCCGTGTTAAGGCTTCGTGTACCTTTGAGAATTCAGCAACAATGTTGCCCTTTAAGGCATCCACAAAGACCTGTGTTCGAATTGCACGCGATTCATCCTGAAGCTCCATATAATAAACCAGATAATCCCGGCCACGAAAACCCTGAACCAGACCATCCCTGTATATCATCAACTGGATGGTATCCATCAACTTCAACTCTGTATCAATATCATATTTTTCTTTTAGTGTGGCTTCTGCCAAATGGAGGGCATCCACCCCTGAAATAACGGGAATCGTCGTGCAATCAATGTTTGGTAGAACAACGCCATTCGCAGTCTGCAATTGTCCGTAGGGATTAAAATGCAATCGAAAATCTCCCCCAAAGACGGGAATATCGTGATAAAATTGTTGATAATAGTAATGCCTAAAACCATAAGTATCGGAAATAGACTTGACGAATCTTAGGTCTATTGAAGACGGGTGTACCCCAAATAAAAAACCATATTGTTGAAGAAAGTGATTCCTAGCATCTTCCGGTAGGGCAATCATCACATTCGACTCCCCAAAGCGGATAAAATTCAGAAAACCCGTTGATTTATTAGTGGAATAAACAAAATTATGTTCCTTGACATATTGCAGAACAGAAGGGTCTATTTCTTGTGAAAACAAGACAGACGACAGCCCTCCAAGAAGAAAAAGTAGTATAAATTGTTTCATGAGTCGAAATATAATGTGATATTTTTCTGCGAACAAAGATAAGAAATTTCATCAAAAAAATACTCATTATTCCAGTATTCCGACTCTTGTGTCCTAGATAACTTCCTCTAAGGCAGCAATTGCTGTACTTGAGTTCTAGTCAAATAACCACGTGTTATCAACTTTTCGATTAGATTTGGAAGATCGCTTTCTTCCACCCCTAATAAACTCGCCAAGATAGAAATATCCAAATCTAAGTCCAATGCCCGAAGGATAACGTTAGTTTGATTCTCATAAACTCCTTCTGCTCTGCCTTCTGCTCTGCCTTCTGCTCTGCCTTGGGCTATACCCTTCGCTTTGCCTTCCTCAATTGCCTGTCTTTTCAATTCTTCTTTAATACCTTCTATTATTCCCATATTTTTTCTCGGTTTGGTTAAAACTTCAATTTCGTCGTCAAAGATACGCCTTTCTTTTCGCTTTTTCAAGTCAATGTAGTGTCCAATAAAATTCAAGACACTTTTGGTCTTATTTTTAGGATAGCCATTTCTCATTAATTCCCGGGCAAGATTCAGCTTTTTATTTAATAAATCCCCCTTATTCTTCTTTAACGCGATCCATGCCGCTTTCATTACAATTGAAAAGGGATTTTCCGGTAGTCGATTAAATTCGGCTTCGCTCTTTTCCAATAGCTTATAGGTATTAAAGGTGAAAGATACCTTTGTTCCCCAGTGAATTGATTTATACTCTTTTGGGTGATAACCGGGACTATCATCCGTAAAAATAGCCAATGATGTAATGGGCTGATCAAACTTATCAAAGAGTCGATAATAATACACAAACATTCGCAAAGGGAACTCGCTATCGTGATATCCTTGTACTTCGATGTGAACTAAAATCCATTCGATATCGCCATTTTTCAAGTATACCTTAACCAACTTATCAATTCGGCGACGTTTGGATTTACTTCCAAACTGGATTTTCTCTAATTCCTTGTCTAAAAATTCAAAACCTTTGGAAAAGTCAATTTCCTTTGATTTCATTGGGAAGAAAAACCACATAAAGTCTTCAAATAAATCCTCAATGACTCCCTTCCATAATACGTCTTTGGCAATCATAGTCTTGTTTGCTTTTTGTGAAAGTTGGTACAAAGATAAAGGAAAAAGTCACAATAAAAAACAAATTCGACTATTTATTTTAAATGAAAACAATTTATTTATAATCAACTCCTACCCTAAACACCTCGTTTCTGTGCCACTATCCTATGAGACTCCAACCTTTGAGGGGTTTCAGATAACGCTCCATGAAAATGCGCACCATAGCATGTTCGGGCTGTTTCATTTCGGGGTCTTTTTGTAGAATCTCGACAGCTGCATCACGAGCCGCCTGAAGGATTTTACCATCTTTTGCCAAATCGACGAGTTTAAGGTCAAGAACCCCACTTTGGCGAGTACCTTCAATATCTCCGGGTCCGCGTAATTTCAGGTCTGCTTCCGCAATTTCAAACCCATTATTGGTACGCACCATTGTTTGGATGCGTTCTTTGCCCTCGGCACTTAGCTTATAGCCCGTCATAAGTATGCAATAAGATTGCTCCCCGCCCCGCCCTACGCGCCCGCGTAGCTGGTGTAATTGAGACAAACCAAATCGTTCGGTATTCTCAATGACCATGACCGTAGCATTGGGAACGTTGACGCCTACTTCAATCACGGTAGTTGCAACCATAATTTGGGTTTCCCCGCGGACAAAGCGTTGCATTTCTCGCTCTTTATCCGCAGCTTTCATCTTGCCGTGTACGACGCTAATTTGATATTCCGGCTTGGGAAATTCACGGCTCAGCGCCTCGTAGCCTTCTTCCAAATTATTTAAATCGAGCTTTTCGGATTCCTCAATCAAAGGGTAAACGACATAAATCTGTCGTCCTTTTTTTATTTGCTCCCGCATAAATCCAATCACTCGAAGCCGATGGTACTCCGTCCTGTGAACCGTTTCTACCTCTTTCCTACCCGGGGGCAGCTCGTCAATGACTGAGACGTCAAGATCGCCATAGAGGGTCATTGCCAGCGTCCTCGGAATTGGCGTTGCCGTCATGACCAATACATGAGGAGGATAAGGTTTGCTTTTCTTCCAAAGCCGAGCCCGCTGGGCGACGCCAAAGCGGTGTTGCTCATCGGTAATGGATAGCCCCAAATTATTAAAGATAACCTTGTCTTCAATCAAAGCATGCGTGCCTATAATAATTTGGGTTTCGCCCGATTCAAGCCGTGCTAACACTTCTTTCCGCTTTTTGCCTTTGATGCTACCGGAGAGAAAGTCTACCTTTATATCAAGTCCTTCGACGTATTTAGAAATAGAAGTATAGTGTTGTTTTGCCAGAATTTCAGTTGGTGCCATCATACAGGACTGAAAACCATTATCCATTGCAATAAGCATACAGAGTAGAGCGACAATTGTTTTCCCACTACCGACATCGCCTTGTAGCAGGCGATTCATTTGCGTTCCTTTTCGGAGGTCGTTCCGTATTTCTTTAACAACTCTTTTTTGGGCATTGGTCAGGTCGAAAGGTAGTTTTTCTTTGTAAAAACGATGAAAATTATCACCGACTTTTTCAAAAATAAAACCTTTGAGTGCTGCTTTTCGCCTACCCTTTAACTGAAGTAATCGCAACTGTAAAAAGAATAACTCTTCGTACTTTAAACGGGCAATAGCCATCTTCATCTCCCGCTCGGATTCAGGAAAATGGATCTGTCGCAAGACCTCAAAGTGATTCGGAAAACGATATTTTTCGATAATATCCCGTGGGAGGTTTTCAGGCAAATGCTCGGGTTGTAATTTCTCGAATAAAACCTGTACCAATTGCCGTTGTCCCTTCGCATCCAACCCCTTAGAAGTTAGCTTTTCGGTACTGGGATATACCGGAGAAAAAGTCGCTGCTTTTTTGACATTATTAGCATTGACTGCCTCTAGTTCCGGGTGTGCAATATTCAATTTGTGCTTGAACGATGTTACTTTACCAAATAAAACGTATTCCTGCCCTACAACGAGTGCCTTTTCCAGCCAATGAATACCTGTAAACCACACCAAATCAATTGCTCCCGTGGCATCCCGAAATCTACCTGTCATCCGACGCCGGCGTCCTTCTCCGACGATATCCAACCTACGAAGCACGCCTTTCAGTTGTACCGTACCGCTTTGAGCATGGAGGCTACCGATTGAAAAAAACTTTGTCCTGTCGATATATCGAAACGGAAAATGATACAACAAATCCCCAAACGTATGGATATTCAGTTCCTTACGCAGAAGATCGCCCTTCTTTGGACCGACGCCTTTGAGGTACTCAATAGGCGTTTTCAGGATGTCTATCGACTTATTCATTGTACCGAAGGTAAGACAAGATTTTTCCATATCAAAATAAATTCCTAACTTGCTTCCAAAATTGTAATTATGCTAAACAGTACGGACGTTGGGAATATTCTTTTTTTTGATATTGAAACCGTTTCCGGGAAAAAAGAATTTTCGGAATTGGACGAAACTATGCAAGACCTATGGCGACATAAATGCAAACAAATATTAAGAAAGCCGGCAGAAGAAATCACGGAGGAAGAGGTTGCTGAAACCTACACGGAAAAAGCCGGAATCTATGCCGAATTTGGTAAAATTGTCTGCATTTCTGTTGGTTTTGTGCGCAGAGACAAGGAATCTAAAAAGCTGGTCGCCAGATTGACCTCCTTTGCTGATGAAGATGAAACCAAAATATTGAAGGACTTTACCCAACTGCTTTCGCAACATTACAGCCTGTTACACAAGCACGCCCTTTGTGGGCATAACATCCGCGAATTCGATGTGCCTTATGTATGCAGAAGACTGGTCATCAACCAAATGCCCCTCCCAAAACCATTAGACATCGCAGGCAAAAAGCCTTGGGAAACCAAACACCTGATCGATACCCTCGAGTTTTGGAAATTTGGGGATTATAAAAACTACACCTCGCTCAAGCTCCTCGCTGCCATTCTAGGATTCCCATCACCCAAAGACGACATTGACGGCAGTATGGTCGGTAAGACTTATTGGAACGAAAAGGGCGGGCTAAAACGCATCGCCACCTATTGTGAAAAAGATGTATTGGCAACCATTCAGCTCTATTTCAAATATCGGATTATGCCAATACTAGAGGAGGAGCAGGTACTACATGTTTAAGACCTTTCCCATGCATCTACCAGCATCAGCACCCGGTTATAATTATCAATACCTTCCTTAATACCCTGACTTTTGAGGTAGTGGTCGTAGGCGTAATAGCGCAATTTCGGCATCCAGTCAGGATATCGGCGGTTGTTGTCATTGATGGCGTTGAGATCGTTTACAATCCCCTGTGGCAACGTCTTGCGGTATGCCTGATACTCCTTGGGAAAATGATAGAGAAAGTTGCTCGCTAAAGTACGGTAATAAGACAAATGAGCAGCATAAGCAAGCAGAGGATTGGGACTATCGGCATTGGCGACATAAGCTAAAAAATTACAGGTTCCCTCGTCACCGAAACCATAACCATGAGCCATCTCGTGGGTAATAACCGGAGGAAATTGCAACGGATACAGACCTGCATCAATGTTGCCTTCCCCTACAAAGGGAAAGTATAAACCTGCTGAACTAAAATGCAAGAAAACACCTTTGGGATAAATTATTTTTCCCCTCACTTTTCCCCCAATAGGAAAGTCCCATTCCATCAATTTAGCAACGAGATTGCTTCTTAGCGTATCTTCCAAGTTACCCCGTAAACGAACACTTGAAATAGCAATAGTATCAGAGACCCCCGTCAATTTTCGTAAAGAATCTAACAATACAGCCTCGTGTTTCATCTTGGTTTCTATCTGTGCTAAAGTTATCGGATGAATATCGAATCCCAGTGTTTTTTCGATTGGTACGCGCGCATAATTAAATCCCCACGAAAAATAAAACCAAAAAAGGAGCAATCCTACCCCATTTAGCAAGCCAATTAAAGAAGACAACAATCGTCGTTTTATCGTTTTCCGAATTCCAAATGATTTTTTGATGGCAATAATCCAATAAATAACCAGCCCCAGGAAAAACAAATACAGGGATGGAAAGGGAATCCATGTCAAAACACCATCCAAAAAGGAACGAACACCTAGGAAAAGTCCTCTGCTGTAATAACGCTCTACGAAATAGGGAAAACGATGTGCCAAGCTGTTTAAAACCAGCGTAAAGCCTCCTAAAATCAATCCAAAATATTTTTTTCGCATACCATTTTGTAGGTTATGTCCTTACAAGGACAAAAATTTGTTGATTATTCCCTACCTTTGTAAACCAATTCGGAGATTATTCCGTTTACACAGATGAAAACAATATTCTCACAAGAATATTATTTAAAATTCTAAAAAAATAATTAGTAATGACGATTGAATTTACAGACGAAAACTTCCAGGCAGAGGCTATTGACAAAGGTGGTGTAACGCTTATTGACTTTTGGGCTCCGTGGTGTGGTCCCTGTAGAATGATTGGCCCGATTGTGTCACAACTTTCTGAAGAGTATGATGGAAAAGTGACCGTTGGCAAACTGAATGTCGATGACAACCCTGAGGTAGCAATGAGGTTCGGAATCCGCAGTATTCCAACGGTCGCAATCCTGAAAGATGGCGAACTTGTTGACAAACATATTGGGTTGACTTCAAAAAAAGTATTGGCTGACAAACTGGAAGCAGCCTTATAAATATAACTATTAAACAATAGAGGCGAAACCATTCTCTCCGCGTGTGGTTTCGCCTTTTTGAATATAGACACCCATGGACTTTTTAGATAATGCTACCGTCAGAGGATATAGTAATTTGGAACTTTACGCCAAGCAGGTGGTAGAGGGTTTTATTATTGGTCTTCACAAAAGTCCATTCCACGGATTCTCTGTCGAATTTGCCGAACACCGGCTTTACAATCAAGGCGAAAGCACTAAAAATATCGACTGGAAGGTCTATGCACGCACCGACAAAATGTTTACCAAAAGATTTGAGGAAGAAACAAATCTCAGGTGCCAGATTATCGTTGACACCTCCTCCTCCATGTACTTCCCTGAATACGGGAAAGACGGACAACCTGCCGACAACAAGATTACCTTTTCAGCGCTTGCAGCGGCAGCCCTCATGAATTTGTTAAAAAAGCAAAGGGATGCCTTTGGGCTGAGTCTTTTTGATGAAGAAGTAAAGCTAAATACCAAATGTAAGGTCAGCACCAAGCATTACCGGTTGTTATTATCCTATCTTGAAAAGGAATTGCTCGCCCACCCGGACAAAAAAAAGACTAGTGCAGTGAAAGCGTTGCACCAAATAGCCGACAGCATTCATCGCCGGTCACTGATTGTAATTTTCAGCGATATGTTTGAAAGCACTTCACAAACATCTGAGCTATTTGAAGCTCTACAACACCTCAAATACAACAAACACGAAGTCATCCTTTTCCATGTCGTCGATAAAGCCAAGGAAGTTGATTTTGATTACGAAAATCGCCCTTATGAATTTATTGATATGGAAAGTGGCGAAAGTGTCAAATTACAGCCCAACCAGGTTAAGGACTACTATC